>NZ_JBICMC010000042.1:0-60548 GCF_043106005.1 Pseudomonas sp. GLN_2
CCTGTGGGAGCGGCCTTGTGTCGCGATGGGCCGCAAAGCGGCCCCAAAATCTCCAGCCAAACTGCAGAATCGGCCACGTCAGCCGATAACCTGTCCACAGCATCACTCATGGCCGCTTGCCAGCCCTCGGGACATGATGCAACCTTGCCAAATCCGCCGCAGCCAAAAGGCAGCGTTCCCTCTTCAAGCGAGTCTTCGATGAAAAGCCAACCCGATGCCGCCAGCCGTGTGGCGGCCGAGGTCGTGACACAGTTACCCGTGCCCTCGCGGCTCGGCATGCTGCGTTTCGAAAGGCTCAACGAAGCCACCTGGGCCATGCTCTACCTTGACCCAGCCTGTGAGCGCCAGTTCGGCCTGAAAACCGGCGAGTTGTGTGCCCTGATTGACGCGCCCTACGCCAGCCTGATGGAACCCGAAGCACGCTACCGGCTGCACGACGAAATCCAGTTGCAACTGGCCCAGCGCGGCTACTATCGCGTGCGCTACACCCTGCACACGCCGAGCACCGCGCTGCGCCTGCTGGAAGCGGGTGAAGCCTACAAGCAACACAACCGCCAGCTGTTGCGCGGCTACCTGAGCGTGCTCGACGACCAGCAGGAAGAGACCGGCGAACCCGGCGCCAGCGACCTGGAGTCACGCAACAACCGCCTGCAACTGGCCCTGCAGCTGAACCAGCGCACGCAGCAGGAACAACTGGAGCACCTGGAGCGGGTGCGCGGCCAGCAGGACCTTATCCTGCGCCTTGCCCGCCATCGCTACAGCGCGGGCAACTCGCTGCTCGAAGCGGCCCAGCTGATCACCCAGAGCGCCTGCGAAATCTACAAGGTCGACAGCGCCAGCATCTGGCACCTGGAAGACCAACGCCTGGAACCGATCATCGCCTGGTACCGCGACGCACAGGAGCACCGTCAGCCCGAAGCCATCGATGCCAGCCGCTTCCCCGACTACCTGGATGCACTGCACGCAAGCCGCGCCATCGACGCTCACAACGCCGGCCACGACCCGCGCACCCGCGCCCTGGCGCAAAGCATGCGCCCGGAAAACAAGGCCATGCTCGACGCCAGCATCCGTGTCGATGGCCAGGTGATTGGCGTGCTGTGCCTGGAGCAAACCGGCCAGCCACGGGCCTGGCAGTCGGACGAGATTGCCTTTGCCGGCGAGCTGGCCGACCAGTTCGCCCAAGTGATCACGAACCACAAACGACGGGCCGCGGCCAGCGCCCTGCACCTGTTCCAGCGTGCGGTCGAGCAGAGCGCCAGTGCCTTTCTGCTGGTGAACCGCGACGGCCGGGTGGAGTACGTCAACCCCAGCTTCACCGCCATCACCCAGTACAGTACCGACGAAGTGCAGGGCCGCCAGTTGGGCGAGCTACCGGCACTGGAGAACCTCAGCGAACTGCTGTTCGACTCGCCGTCGAGCCTGGCCATGGGCAACAGTTGGCAGGGCGAGTTCAAGAGCCGGCGCAAAAACCTGGAGCCGTACTGGGGCCAGTTGTCGATTTCCAAGGTGTACGGTGACAACCGTGAGCTGACCCACTACATCGGCATCTACGAAGACGTCACCCAGACCAAGCTGGCCCAGCAACGCATCGAACGCCTGGCTTACACCGACAACCTCACCAACCTGGGCAACCGCCCGGCGTTCATCCGCAGCCTGGACGAGCGCTTCGCCCGCGATGGCGAAAGCTCGATGTGCCTGCTGCTGGTGGACATCGACAACTTCAAGCGCATCAACGACAGCCTTGGCCACCAGACCGGCGACAAGCTGCTGATCAGCCTGGCCAGGCGTTTGCGCAACAGCCTGCACAGCGGTGGCATCCTGGCGCGCTTTGCCAGTAACGAGTTCGCCGTGCTGCTCGACGACACCAGCCTTGAAGATGGCCAAGGCGTTGCTCAACAGTTGTTGTGCACCCTCGACAAGCCGATGTTCGTCGACAACCAGCTGATCAACGTCACCGCCTCGGTAGGCCTGGCCTGTGCACCGTTGCACGGCGTCGACCCGGCCAGCCTGATGAAGAATGCCGGCCTTGCATTGCACAAGGCCAAGGCCAACGGCAAACACCAGGTACAGGTGTTTACCGAAGTGCTCAACGCCGAAGCCAGCTACAAGCTGTTCGTCGAGAACAACCTGCGCCGTGCCCTGACCCAGAATGAGCTGGACGTGTTCTACCAGCCCAAGCTGTGCCTGCGCAGCGGTCGCCTGCTGGGCCTGGAAGCGCTGCTGCGCTGGAATCACCCCGAACGCGGCATGATCCGCCCGGACCAGTTCATCAGCGTGGCCGAGGAAACCGGCCTGATCATCCCTATCGGCAAATGGGTGGTGCGCCAGGCGTGCTGCATGAGCCAGCAACTGCGCAAGGCCGGCCTGGGCAACCTGCATGTAGCCATCAACCTGTCGCCCAAACAGTTCTCCGACCCGGACCTGGTGGCGTCGATCAGCACCATCCTCAAGGAAGAAGCCCTGCCCCCGCACCTGCTGGAGCTGGAGTTGACCGAAGGCCTGCTGCTGGAAGCCAGCGAAGACACCCACCGCCAGCTGGACGAGCTGAAGGCCCTGGGCCTGACCTTGGCCATGGACGATTTCGGCACCGGTTATTCGTCGCTGAGCTACCTGAAGAAGTTTCCGATCGACATCCTCAAGATCGATCGCAGCTTCATCAACGAAATCCCCGACAACCAGGACGACATGGAAATCACCTCGGCGGTGGTGGCCATGGCCCACAACCTGAAGCTGAAGGTGGTGGCCGAAGGGATCGAGACGCCGGAGCAACTGGCGTTCCTGCGCCGCCACCGCTGCGACGTGGGCCAGGGCTACCTGTTCGACCGGCCGATTCCCGGGCGCGAGCTGGCCGAGCGGCTGAAGCGCTATCCGCGTGGCCCGGTGGCCTGACAGCTGCGTAATCCTCGGGCACTATAGAAGCCATTCGGGCCCTTTCGCGGGCACGCCCGCTCCCACAGGAACACCACAACCTTTGAAACCTGTGCTGTACCTGTGGGAACGGGCATGCCCGCGAAGGCCCAAACCCCTATCCCACTGAATAAACACAGAGGAACGGCCATGGTCCTGCGTTCGGAAATCCTGGTGAACAAAAACGTCATGCCAACTGCGGAACAGGCCCTGCCTGGCCGCGACACGCCAATGAGCCTGCCCGAGTTCCACTACGTCTTCAAAGACACCCCGCTGCTCGGCCCGTTCTTCGAAGGCGCCATCGACTTCGCCATCTTCGGCCTGGGTTGCTTCTGGGGCGCGGAGCGCCGATTCTGGCAGCGTGAAGGTGTGGTCAGCACCGTGGTCGGCTACGCCGGCGGCTTCACCCCGCACCCTACCTACGAAGAAGTCTGCTCGGGCCTGACCGGCCACACCGAAGTGGTGCTGGTGGTGTTCGACAAGGACAAGGTCAGCTACCGCGAACTGCTGGCAATGTTCTGGGAGCTGCACAACCCGACCCAAGGCATGCGCCAAGGCAACGACATCGGCACCCAGTACCGCTCGGCCATCTACTGCACCAGCCCGGAACAGCTGGAACAGGCCAAGGCCAGCCGCGACGCCTTCCAGGCCGAGCTGAGCAAGGCCGGCTTCGGTGAGATCACCACCGAAATCGACCAGGCACCGACCGTCTATTTCGCCGAGGCCTACCACCAGCAGTACCTGGCCAAGAACCCGGACGGCTACTGCGGCATCGGCGGCACCGGCGTGTGCCTGCCACCCAGCCTGCAAGGTAACTGAAGCATGAGCACGATGACCCTGTTCCACTCGCCGTTGTCGCCTTTCGTGCGCAAGGTCATGGTGGTGTTGCACGAGACCGGCCAGCTTGAGCGTGTGCAACTGCAGCCGGTGAACATCAGCCCGGTGAGCGGCGACCCGCAGCTCAACCTGGACAACCCGATCGGCAAGATCCCGGCCCTGCGCCTGGAAGACGGCACCGTGCTGCACGACAGCCGGGTGATCTGCGAGTACCTTGACCTGCAGCACGTTGGCCTGCCGCTGCTGCCGCGTGAAGGTTCGGCGCGCTGGCGGCGCATGACCTTGGTATCACAGGCCGATGCGATCATGGATGCGGCGGTGTCAAGCCGGTATGAGAGCTTCCTGCGGCCAGAAGACAAGCGCTGGGAGGGCTGGCTGCAAGCGCAGGGTGACAAGATCCGCCGTAGCCTGGCCAACCTTGAGCAGGAGCACTTGCCGGAGCTGATCTCCGGCTTCGACCTGGCGGCGATTGGTGTGGCCTGTGCGCTGGGCTATCTGGATTTGCGTCAGCCCGGGTTTGGCTGGCGTGAGCGCCAGCCTGGGTTGGCGGCGTGGTATGCCGAGGTGGTCAAGCGGCCATCGATGGTCGCTACAGCGCCAGTGGCCTGAGGGCCCCTTCGCGGGTAAACCCGCTCCTACAAGGTTTTGACACAGTGTTCGGTATCTGTGGTGGGCTTGTGGGAGCGGGCGTGCCCGCGAAGGCCTCACCTCGGTATCACAGGAAACAACAGCCCGATCCTGAGCGCCAACCAGCGCCCGATCTCTCTATCCTCCCTCATGCCGCCCTCCCCACACGCGCCCAGTCCAGCCGCCGGGTCAGCACCATGAACACCCCAAGCAATCCGAAACACAACAGCGACCCCATCAGCAGCGCATAGTCTTCGGCACTCAGCAGCCCGAAGAGCAGCGCGTACAACGCCGCCAAACCCGCAGCAAAACCCACCCCTCGCCACAGGCTGCGTAAAACATGGCTCAGGTAGAAGCCGATCAGCAGCACACAGCCCGAAGCCGACAGCCCATACGCCAGGCCAAAGCCAATGTGCTCGGATAACGACAGCAGCAGCAGGTAGAAGAACGCCAGCGCCACGCCCACCAGGATGTACTGCACCGGGTGCACACTCAGGTTTTTCAACACTTCGAACAGGAAGAAGCCGGCAAAGGTCAGGGCGATGAACAGCAACGCGTACTTGATCGCCCGCTCACTCTTCAGGTACTGGTCCACCGGGTCGATAAAGCTCACGCCGAAGCTGCGCTCGCTGAAGTCTTCGCAACGGCCGGCAGTGGCGCATTGGCGCAGGGCATCTTCGAGGTTGGTGGCGAAGAACGACGTCTGCCAGTGGGCGCTGAAGCCTTGCGCATCGATGTCGCGGCGGTTGGGCAGATAGCTGCCGACGAAGCTCGGATGCGGCCAGTTGGCACGCATGTCAACGCTGCTGGTGCGGCCCACCGGCACGATGTGCAACTGGCCGGTGCCTTGCAAAGCAAGGTCGAAGCCGTAGCTGAATTCCCGTGCCTGCATACCGTCCAAAACCGGCAGGCTGGCATGCACGCCACCGCGCATCCAGTCGAGCTGGGTGCCGGCCTCGAACGGCACCTTCTGTTCGTCCATACTCAGTTCCAGGCCATTCTCGATGCCGCGGATATCACTGATACCCACCACCAGGAACGGCTTGTCGAAGCGATAGTCGTCAAAGTCCTTGTCGATGCCCCAATGCGCCGGGAGCTTGAAGCGGCCGCTGATGCGGCCTTTGGTGTGGAACAACCGGGCCTGGTAGATGCCGCGTGCGCGCAGTTCGGTGTCCACCCCCAGGTCGGCGTCGAAGGTTTCCGGCAGAAAGTACAGGTGGCCGGCGATGGTGCTGGTTTCCTGGGTACGCTCACCGTCCTTTTCGATCCAGCGGCGCTGGTACTTGCGGTACGGCACCACCAGCAGCGGGCCGCTGAGTTGCTGATCGAAGCTGGTGCTCTGGGCGATATCGCGCAGCACGCCGTCGCGCATGGCCTGGCGGTCGTCGATCAGGCCGTTGATCAGCAGTAGCGGGATGAGCAACAGCAACATCAGCATGGCGATCATGCCGAGTTTGAAACCGAGGGTCTTGTTCATGTGGCCTCCTGTGGCAGTGGGCGCAGTGTCTGCGCCTTGCGTGGAGGCTTTGTGGAGCGCGTGTGTGATTTACGTGTATTTGGACTGCTGCGCCCCGCCTATCTCAGCTAATGCGCCGCACCGGCAGCCACAACCGCACCCGCACCCCGCCATCGACATTGTCCACCGCCAATGCCCCGCCATGCAGCTGCATCACCTCGGCCACGAAGTTCAGCCCCAGCCCGGTGCTCTTGCGCCCGCTCCCGGGCCGCGGCAGCGAGTAGAACCGCTCGCTGACCCGCCCGATGGCGTAGGCCGGTATCGCTTGCCCCTGGTTGAACAAACTCAACGCCACCCGTTCGCCATCGCGCTCCAGATCGAACAGCAGCGTGCCCCCTTGCGGGGTGAAGTCCAGTGCGTTGTCGAGCAGGTTGGCCAACGCCTGGCGCATCAGAAACGGATCGCAGAGCAAGCGCAAAGTGGCAGGCACCCGCTGACGTACCTGCAAACCGGCGCCTTCGATACGCGCTGCATGGGCCAGCAGCAACTCATCGACCAACGCCGCCAGCGCCACCTGCTGCTCGTCCTCCAGCGCCTGCATCTGCTCGACCCTGGCCAGGTTGAGCAGCCGCTCGATCATCTGCTGCAAACGCTCGCTCTCGCGCTCGATATTGTCGGCAAAGCGCGCCCGCTGATCAGCGGGCATGTCCTCGCCCTGCAACAGCTCGGAAGCACCACGGATGGCCGCCAGCGGGCTTTTCAGCTCGTGAGTCAGGGTGTGCACGTAGCGCTCGACATAGGCCTTGCCTTCCAGCTGGGTGCGCATGCGCTCCACTGCCTGTGCCAGGTTCGCCAGCTCGCCGCCCTTGTAATGCGGAAGCTCCGCACGCTCACCTTCGCTGACCGCCTGCGCATAACCTGCCAACTTGCGCAGCGAGCGCGCAAGCCACCACGACAGAGCCGCGCCGATCAGCAAGCCCAGGCCGATCAGCCCCAGCCCCAGGGTGAGCAGGCGCCGCTCGGAGCGGTCGATGTAGGGTTGCAATGAGCTATTGGGCTTGGCGACGGTGACAACGCCGATGATCTTGCCGTTGTCGATGATCGGCGCGCCAACGTGCATCACCGAGGTGCTTTCGTCGTTGGGGTCGCTGCGGGTGGAGCGGGCGCCATACTGGCCACGCAGGGTCAGCAGCACGTCATTCCACTGCGAGTAATCCTTGCCCAGGGCCTCGCCACTGGAGTCCAGCAACACGATGCCCTTGGCGTCAGTGACATAGATACGGTGGCTGACCTGGTTCTTGGCCAGCCCCCAGATCTGTGCGCCCGGGCTGCGCGAGCCGTAGGCCTCGAGCACCTCGGGCAGGCGGCCCTGGTTCAGGGTGCCGGCCTTGACGTCGTCCCGTAGGATTTCTGCCAGCAGGTTGGCAGTGTCTACCAATGTTTCTTCGGAGGATTGGCGCACTACCGGGCGAATCTGTTCGCGTACGGTATTGAGCAAGAAGTAACCGGCCAAACCGACGAACAGGAAGTACACCAGGAAGATGCGAATACCCAAGCGCATCAGGCGTGCTCCGGGCTATAGCTGTAACCGAGGCCGCGATGGGTCTGGATCGGCTCGGCGTCACCCGCTACCTGGCGCAGCTTGGCGCGCAGGCTCTTGATATGGCTGTCGATGGTGCGCTCGTAGCCCACGTCGGAGGCCACGCCCAAAGCGTCGAGCAGCTGTTCGCGGCTGAACACCCGCTGCGGTTGTTCGAGCAGGCATTGCAGCAAGCGGAACTCATGCCGGGTCAGCGTGAGCGGCTGGCTGCGGTAGCTGATCTGCATGCGCAAGGTGTCGAGGTGGAACAAGGTGGTTTCGCCGACAACCTCGGCCCTCGGGGCCATGCGTTTGAGGATCGCCCGAACGCGCGCTGCCACTTCACGAGGGCTGAAAGGTTTTACTACGTAGTCGTCGGCACCGATTTCCAGGCCTACTACGCGGTCGATTTCACCGTCCCGGGCGCTGAGAAACATCACCGGCACCTCGGTGAACCGGCGCAGTTGGCGACAGGTTTCGAAGCCACTGATGTCGGGCAGGCCGATGTCGAGGATGACCAGGTCGGCCGGGCGCTGGCGCTGCTGCTCGAGGGCGGCACTGCCCAAGGTTACCCACTCGGTGCTGTGACCGTCGGCCTGCAGGGCGTAGACCAGGGTGTCGGCGATGGCGGCTTCGTCTTCGACGATGAGGATATGAGGCATGGCGTCCGGCCTTGCGGTTTTGAAGGTTGGCACATCTCAGTGTAGGAGCGGGCTTGCCCGCGAACACCGGCGAAGCCGGTGCCTGACACCCCATTATGTGTGTTCGCGGGCAAGCCCGCTCCTACATTGTATGGCGCACGCTTCAGATCAGCAGCCTGGCTTGCCAGCAGTGAACTTCTTCGCCGGGTTGACCGCCGCCTTGAACTCGCGCAGTGCCTTGGAACCCACCAGCAGCGGGTAGTTGAAGTTGCTGCGGTCCACCAGATTCACCTCGACGGTGCGCTTCACATCCCCCAGGCACAACTCCAGGTCGACCACCGGGCGCTTGGAGATCTCTGGCGCATCCCCTTCGTCCTCTTCATCGGCACGGCCCTTGATCTTGCTGATGCGCGAGACCTTGTGCTCGTACACCTTGCCGTCCGATTCCTTGGTCGCCAGGCGGAAGCGCACCCACTCGTCCCCATCGCGGGTGAACAGCTCGATATCCTTGGCCGACAGCGACGCGGTGAAGGCGCCAGTGTCCATCTTGGCTTTCAGGGTTTCGCCCAGCTCGGGCAGGGCGATGTTCTCGTAACGGCCGTAGATAGTGGGTTCTGCGGCCATCACCGGCAGCGCCAACAGCGACAACATGGCTAAAAGAGATTTCACAAGCAGGCTTCCTTGAGAGGGTCAGTGCTTAGATTGCACTGGACAGATAGGTTCGCTGTCACAAGCCTAACCAACATAATGTGAAACATTTGTCCCCGCCGTCGGGCATTGGACATTTGGCGTAGACCTGGGCGCTGCTTATCATTGCGCCCTGCCAACTTCCCACAACAAGAGTTTCCTTATGCGTCGCCTGTTTACCGGCATTCTTACGACCACCCTGCTGCTGCTCAACACCGTGGTGTTGATCTGCCCGCTGCTGGTCTTCGCCCTGCTCAAGCTGGTGTTGCCGGGCCGTGGCCGCGACTACGCGTCGTGGGCGGTGATGTGGGTGGCCGAAACCTGGTCGGAAATCGACAAAGCCATCTTCGCCCTGTGCATCCCTACCCAGTGGGACATCCGCGGTGTGGAAAACCTGCGCAAGGACACCTCGTACCTGGCCGTGAGCAACCACCAGACCTGGGTCGACATCCCGGCGCTGATCGAAAGCCTCAACCGCCGTACACCGTTCTTCAAGTTCTTCCTGAAAAAGGAACTGATCTGGGTGCCGTTGCTGGGCCTGGCCTGGTGGGGGCTGGATTACCCGTTCATGAAGCGCTACAGCAAGGCGTTTCTGGAAAAGCACCCGGAGCTCAAGGGCAAGGACCTGGAAATCACCAAGGCGGCCTGCGAGCTGTTCAAGCGTCAGCCCGTGACCGTGGTCAACTACCTGGAAGGCACCCGGTTTACTGAAGCCAAGCGCCAGGAGCAGCAGTCGCCGTATCGCTACCTGCTCAAGCCCAAGGCGGGTGGTGTGGCGTTTGTGCTCGCGGCATTGGGCGAGCAGTTGGATGCCCTGCTGGATGTGACCATCGTGTACCCCGGCAACAAGGCGCCGGGGTTCTGGGACTTGCTCAATGGCAGCATCAGCCGGGTGATTATCGACATTCAGGTGCGGGAGCTGGACCCAGCGTTGTGGGCGGGGGATTACGAGAATGATCCCGAGTTTCGGCAGACGGTTCAGGCTTGGGTGAACCAGCTGTGGGTGGCGAAGGACCAGCGGATCGAGCAGCTGCGCGCGGAGATGGGCTGAGACCTCTGCCGCCTGAACTGGCCTCCTCGCGGGTAAACCCGCTGCTACGCGGATTACCACATCCCCAAGGATAGGCTCTACCTGTGTAGGAGCGGGTTTACCCGCGAAGAGGCCGAAGCAGGCAGCCGGTTGACATCAGCACGGTTACGTTGCGCCCCCTGATAATTCTGCTAGTTGTGCGCGGCCTCGCAAAGACCCAGACTTGAGCAGCATGTCTCTTGCGAGCGGCTCTCAAGTGAAAATCACCGCCCTGGTCTACAGCCCTTACGGGCACATCGGCAGCCAAGCAGGTAGAGCCACGATAATAGGCTTCAAGGATGAACTATTTGATCCGCTCCTTGGCACCTATGCATTGGGGCGAGGATACCGAAGCTATAGTCCAGCCTTGATGCGCTTCCTCAAGCCCGATGATCTCAGCCCGTTCAGCGACGGTGGCTATAACGCCTACGCATACTGTGCCTGTGACCCCATCAATTACCGTGATGATACAGGGCAACAGCGGGAATTCGCCAATTTACAAAAATTTTGGGAGCAAAAGTCTAACCCGAAACCTCAACGAACAGCACCGCTGACAAAAAAGCCTGCGGCGCAGGTAACAGAGCCCCCTCTGTTGAACGCCAGGCACTCGGTCTCACACCATCTGGCGAAAAAGAAGACTGTTGCCTTTCACAAAGACATAACGATCAAGACGTACCCGAAGGA
The DNA here is from genome assembly GCF_043106005.1 of Pseudomonas sp. GLN_2. NCBI lineage: Bacteria > Pseudomonadati > Pseudomonadota > Gammaproteobacteria > Pseudomonadales > Pseudomonadaceae > Pseudomonas > Pseudomonas sp. GLN_2. The sequence goes on from NZ_JBICMC010000042.1 coordinate 10,488, forward strand.
ACAGGTCACCCACAAAAACAGCCTTCTCAAAGAAAGACGATCATTAGCCATCTATGTAAAAAATCTTACGAAACGCGCAGCGCGAAAAAAGCAAGACTACGACGAACTTTTGGAACCTTCTTCGAAAGCCTTCGCCAAAACCCAAGGGATCAGTGACCAACGATATCGTACAGAAATGGAATCACGCAAAGTCTGGCTGACTGAAGCACAATATCGAATCAGAGCCCTGGAAGAGACGCTCAAGACCTTCGATGTATGACGTCTGGCCTTGTGATAATCTCAAACCGATGGCGTGCTCACTGGCGCCGGCGTGGTCCACAGGCTACCCAGGTTCTGCAGCAACGACCCGGCGATGCCCTGCTGGCCGAGGTACTGCAGGATCAGCGGGGCAAACTGGCCGATCATTCCGGTATCCATACCCAGTGCCTTGAACGCATTGTCCAAGTCATTACGGCTCTCCACGTCGTTGCCCAGCGCGTTGCTCAATGCCGACTGACTTTCGCTGTTCTTGCCCAGCAAATCGCCCAACCCGCTCAAACTACCGAGCATATTGGCACCGGACAACAGGTCCAGACCCGGCACGGCCTTGGTCAATTGGCCATAGTCCTCACTGCTCAGGTTGTTGCGCGCCAACCCCAACATCGCCCCTGCGCCGCCCACGGCCTGTTCGGGGGTGATCTTCAATTCGCTGCCCAAGGTGTTGAGCAGATTGGCCTGCGCCTCGGGGGCCTGCACCTGGCCTTGCAGTTGCGGGTTCTGCATGGCGGACACGGCATTGGCGGCGTCGCTGAGGTTGAAGGCGAACACCGGGCTGGCGGCCAGGGTCATCAGGGTTGCCAAGGTGAGTGCTTTCATCGGAAGGGACCTCGTCGGCCGGGATGGCCTGGAAAACGAAGGGTTTGACTGGAAATCTGAGGGATTGTTCCGGGCCCCAGCAGGCGCGTACCTGATATTTCTACCAGTAGTCAATTGCTCAAGACACTTCAGATAATCGTAGTGCCCACGCCATCCATTTCCGGGGCCAACTGCAGACAACGGGAGCACGTCGGTGAAAAACAGTCCTGATACCCCCAAATATTTCTACCAGACCAATAAACTGACCACTGTCATTGGAAATGATCAGAAGCGTTCAATCCTGCGGATTGGAACCCTCCCTCTTGCTGAGTCCGCTGGCAAAGAAGCAAAAAGCTCCCAGCTTCTCGCAACGGATGAGATGGACTCAGTGCTTGTCGTGAGCACGCCTGACGGAAAGAAAAACAATCACAACTATACCCCCTTCGGATTCAACGACAAACTGCCATCAGGATCCACAGCGATGGGATTCAACGGCGAGTTCATATTGGAAAACATGCACCTTTATCTTCTAGGCCAAGGACACCGTGGCTTTAGCACCGAGATGAGACGGTTCATCGGACCGGACAACGCTGAAAGCCCATTCGCCCGAGGCGGGGTCAATGCTTTCGCGTACTGTGTGAACGACCCAGTCAATCGGAAAGACGAAACGGGGATGTGGGGTATTTTCAAGCCTAGAACGTGGTTTCGTAGTAACCAAGCAAAATTGGAGCAGCGCGTGGAAAGCATGACGGTTATTAATGCAAACCTGACAACGCAAACCGCCGAACTCACTACTTTAGTCAAGGAAAGAAAATACGGAGGAAAAACATTCGACAAAAGAATTGAGGCCGCTAAAAAAACCCTCCAAAAAACGCTTGACAGGGGCTTAAAAAAGAAACGCGGCATAAATAAATACATTGAGAACAAAGACCTTGTATACATTTTCCCCGAACTCGAAAAAGCCCAGCAAGCAATAACGGATTCAACCCCTGTCACCTATCGCCCAAAAAGCGGGAACACAGACAGCGGAAACATGTTCTACACCCGTAAAAAATATGACGATCCTAATGACGACAGAAACTACCAATTCGGGGCAACCGACGCAAACAATGAGACGCGCCGGCCACAATCGAAGTAATTAACTGTCTGTATGAAAATGACTGAGCAGTGGCCCTTTGCTCCAGGGCCACTCACCAGGCTTCGGAACTGATGAGGTATGTGCGGGCGGCGCTCGATTTCAAAAGCGATGAAAGGCTTATGACAAGCACCTCCGGCTGAGATGCCTTATCAGAATGGACAAAAAGCCCCTCGATGCGAGGGGCTCTTTTTACTCGACGCTGATTACGCCGCACCCCACATTTTGTGCGGGTCGATAACGAATTTCTTCGGCACACCTGCATCAAACTCGCCATACCCTTCCGGCGCCTGATTCAGGTTGATCACCTGCACACCTACCAATTCAGCAATGTTGATGCGGTCCCACATGATCGCCTGCATCAGCTGGCGGTTGTAATGCTTGGTCGCTATCTGGCCGGTGTGGGAGCTGTGCAATTTGCTCCGGCTCAGGCCGAAGCGGATGCTCAGCGCGCGAATTTTGCTAAGACTTTCAGGTTTTACATCGGGGCGACCGCTGCGAAATCAGCGACCGGTTTTGACAGGTTGCCCTGGTATGAATCACAAGGCTTCGCCTTCATGGCAGCTGTGCATGGGGCACTTCGTGTGCGCCGGGTTTTGGTTCACCTACCGATCTAAGACTGTTATTTCTGCCAGTATCCAAATTCCTGTGGCAATTCAGAATGGGTTGCATGCCGCCTTCATTCATCCAGCACGGTAGGGATTTGAATCATGAGCAAAGCATCGAACAGTTCCCTTTTCTTCTATTACGACAACAAGCTCGTAACCGTGAAACACGGGGACCAGCATCGCGCCATCTTGCGAAATGCAGAACAACCGCTGGCAGAGCTGAGCACAAGCGACACCCACACCTGCAGCTTGCTGGCCACCGATGACAAAGGCTCGGTGCTGTCGGTACAACAAGCGGATGAAGACGAGCAGCACACTTATTCGGCGTATGGACACGATCCAGGATTGCCTTCCTCGCGTACGCAGCTGGGCTTCAATGGCGAGGTTTTGCTTGCGGCGCCGAACAGCTACCTGCTGGGCAACGGCTATCGGGCCTACCACCCAGCCTTGAGGCGGTTTGGTTCCCCTGACAGCTGGAGCCCCTTTGAAGGTGGTGGCGTGAACGCTTATGCCTATTGCAGCGGGGATCCGATCAACCGCATCGACCCAAGCGGACATGTAGTTGCGCTTGTTCAACCTGCTAGCCAGCAGCTACTTATCCCTAAGCCTAAGCTACCCGCACACATCTTCACCACGCAAAAGTCGCCCATCGTGCGGCGTTATGAGGTCGAACACTATGAAACCGCAAGCAATACCGTCATCCAGACTGTGGGAACACAGCGCAACAGCAAAACCATGGCCGTCACCTCGACGCGCCGAACGTTGCGCACAACCGAGCTTATTGAGGTAGTTGCTGATCCGCACAAGGGACCAGCAACGGTGCATGTCACTCGTACCAGCCTCGATAGCTATCTGGAGGCCAGCTGGGAATTGCATGCCGCCGAAGCGGCGAACGCGCTCGGGGATCCAACGTTCGCAGCGGGCCCGGCTATTATCAACAATCTGCAAAACCGTCGCGAGGGGCTGGTAATGATAGGTGAGTGGTTGGCCCGCAGGGCGGCAGATCCGTCCGACCTGACTGCGTACGATAAAGGCACGTTTCGGGTGAGCAGTGGGGCATCGGCAGTGCGCCGCTAGCCCCACAGCCCCCAGAAAAACGCCCCTCTCAGCGAGGGGCATCATGGGCTGCGATCAAGCCGCGCCCCACATCTTGTGCGGGTCAATCACAAACTTCTTAGGCACACCCGCATCAAACTCGCCATACCCTTCCGGCGCCTGATCCAGGTTGATCACCTGCACACCCACCACTTCAGCAATGTTGATGCGGTCCCACATGATCGCCTGCATCAGCTGGCGGTTGTATTTCATGGTCGGGGTCTGGCCGGTGTGGAAGCTGTGCGATTTCGCCCAGCCCAGGCCGAAGCGGATGCTCAGCGCGCCGATCTTGGCAGCGGCATCCACCGCGCCTGGGTCTTCGGTTACGTACAGGCCCGGGATACCGATGTTGCCGGCCACGCGGGTCACTTGCATCAGCGAGTTCAGCACGGTGGCCGGGGCCTCGTGCTTGGCACCTTCGTGGCCATGGCCACGGGCCTCGAAGCCGACGGCGTCGACAGCGCAGTCCACTTCCGGCTCGCCGAGGATGTCGACGATCTGCTCGTGCAGCGGGGTGTCCTTGGACAGGTCGACCACTTCGAAGCCTTGCGACTTGGCGTGGGCCAGTCGAGCCGGGTTGAGGTCACCAACGATTACGCAGGCGGCGCCCAGCAGGCGCGCCGAGGCAGCGGCAGCCAGGCCGACCGGGCCGGCACCGGCAACGTAGACAGTGCTGCCTGGGCCTACGCCAGCAGTCACGGCACCGTGGTAGCCGGTGGGCAGGATGTCGGACAGGCAGGTCAGGTCACGGATCTTTTCCATGGCCTTGTCGCGCTCAGGCAGCTTCAGCAGGTTGAAGTCGGCGTATGGCACCAGCACGTATTCGGCCTGGCCACCGGTCCAGTCACCCATGTCGACGTAGCCGTAGGCACCGCCGGCGCGGGCCGGGTTTACAGTGAGGCAGACACCGGTGTGCATCTCTTTGCAGGAGCGGCAGCGGCCGCAGGCGACGTTGAACGGGACCGATACCAGGTCGCCGATCTGCATGCGCTCGACATCGCGGCCCTTCTCGACGATTTCACCGGTGATTTCGTGGCCCAGAACCAGGCCGACCTGGGCAGTGGTACGGCCACGGACCATGTGCTGGTCAGAACCGCAGATGTTGGTGGAGACCACCTTCAGGATGACGCCGTGTTCGATTTTCTTGCCGCGCGGGTCCTGCATTTTCGGGTAGTCGATGTGTTGCACTTCGACCTTGCCGGCGCCGAGATATACCACTCCACGATTGCCAGACATTGCTTGTACCTCGCTTGATTATTATTTATGCAGCGTTGGTTGAAGCGCCGCCATCCGTGGGCGGCATGTACTACTGGAATGCAGGGAATTGTGGGCCGGATGGGGCCGGACGCACTGACTGGAAGCGACAGGGAGATGCCTTTTAGCGGCAGGGTTGTCGTTGGGGAATATGGGCAGACAGAGGGGCGGCCGGCGCGGGCCTCTTCGCGGCTAAAGCCGCTCCTACGGGGACCGCACCAACCCGAGGGCTGTGCTGTACCTGCAAGAGCGGCTTTAGCTGCGAAGAGGCCGGTACCGGTTATTACAGAACGACAGTCCGGTTGGCGTTCAGGAACACCCGCCGCTCGATGTGATAACCCACCGCCCGCGCCAGCGTCAGGCACTCGATATCCCGCCCTTTGGCAATCAGGTCTTCGGGATAGTGACTGTGATCCACCACCTCGACACCCTGGGCAATGATCGGCCCTTCATCCAGGTCGTTGTTGATGTAGTGCGCTGTGGCACCGACCATTTTCACGCCCTTGTTGTAGGCCTGGTGATAAGGCTTGGCGCCTTTGAAGCCCGGCAACAGCGAGTGGTGAATATTGATCGCCCAACCATCCAGACGGCGGCAAAGCTCGGGCGACAGTACCTGCATATAGCGGGCAAGAATAACCAGCTCAGCACCGGTCTCCTCGATCACCTGCAGCACCTTGCGCTCTTGCCCAGGCTTGTCCTTGGGGTCGAGGGCGAAGTGGTAGTAAGGGATCTTGTGCCACTGCGCCAAGGGTTCGAGGTCCGGGTGGTTCGACACCACCGCGACCACATCCATACCCAGTTGCCCAATGCGCTGACGATACAGCAGGTCATTCAGGCAATGGTCAGCCTTGGACACCATGATCACCACCTTGGGGCGGTGGTTGGGCGCGGTCAGCTCGAAGGCCATACCGAACGCTTCGCTGCGCTCGGCGAGGCCGGCCCGGAAGCCCGCCTCGTCAAAATCGTCCGGCTGACGGAACTCGACGCGAATGAAGAAGCGTCCCGACTGCCGGTCATCGAAGGAGTGGTGCTCCGTCACGTAGCAGCGCTGCTCGAAGAGGTAACGCGTCACCACGTCGACGGTGCCGAGCATGCTCGGGCAGTCGGCGGTGAGAATCCAGGTATCCGGTGCCCGACTCATGTTCTTGCTCCTTAGGCTTCGATGCTCAGGCCGTATTCGGCAGAAGCATCCTGCAGCCACAGCCACCAGTAATCGGCGAAGCTGCGGCGAATTACCAGCTCCCAGGTGTCTTCTGCAGTGCGGCGGATCACCAGTTGCGACTTGGCGAACACGGTGCCCACGGCCTTGCCCACCGGGAAGTTGTTCGGGTGAACATCATAGCTGGTGGACTTCATCAGCACGTCGCGCACGTTCGGGCCGCGCAGTTCCAGCAGGCTTTGCCCGCCACTGACATTGACGACCTGAATGTGCTGGCCTTCAAGGGCCGCGCGCAGCTTTTGCTCCGCTGCCAGCTCCTGGCCGCCGGGCACGATCAGCAGCCACTCATCTGGGCCGACCCATTGCAGCGACATGTCCTTGTTGGCGACCACGGTCAGCGCCACGGGCAGCTCCAGGCCAAGGGCCTTGTGCACGCCGGCGGCGAATTCCGGGTTGTGGCCATCACCGCGCAGGGTGAGGTGACCGAGGAACTTGCGTTCACGCAGGGTCACGCCTGCGTTCTTGCGGCCTTTGCCTACCAGGCTGGCCAGGTCGGCATGGTGCAGTGGCGACTGGGCTTTGGCCTCGGCGCCGGGGTTTTGCTGGAAGACGTTGATAGCGCTCATTTCTTACCTGCCTTGAATTCTGGATTCGACCACGATGCCTGCGGGAGACGGCCATCCTGTGGGAGCGGGCATGCCCGCGAATGCGATGTTGAATTCACCGCCCTCTTCGCGGGCACGCCCGCTCCCACAGAGACCTCATTCCACGCTTGGCACCGGTTGGACCGGGGGCCTTAGACGTTCTGCCGCTCACCCTTCGGATCGAAGAACACCGAAGACACGATTTCCGCCTCGATCACGCTGCCATCTGCCTGCGGCGAGTAGACACGCTCGCCCATGCGCTTGAGGCCGCCTTTGACCACACCCATGGCGAACGAGTAGCCCAGGGAGTTGGACGCGTAGCTGGAGGTGACGTGGCCGACCATGTCCATCGGGATCGGCTGTTTCGGGTCGAACACCAGCTGGGCGCCTTCCGGCAGCCACTTGGTCGGGTCGACCGGCTTCAGGCCCACCAGCTGCTTGCGGTTCTCACGTACGCAGTCTTCGCGGTTCATGCCACGCAGGCCGATCCACGAGAACGGCTTGTTGCGGCCAACGCACCAGCTCATGTTCAGGTCGTCCGGGTTCATCGAACCATCGGTGTCCTGACCAACGATGATGAAGCCCTTCTCTGCACGCAGTACGTGCATGGTCTCGGTGCCGTACGGGGTCAGGTTGTACTTCTTGCCGGCCTCGATGATCTGTTCCAGCACGCCCATGGCGTAGTTGGCCTGCACGTTCACTTCGTACGACAGCTCGCCGGTGAACGAGATACGGAACACGCGGGCCGGCACGCCACCGACGTTGCCTTCCTTCCAGGTCATGAACGGGAAGGCTTCCTTGTCCATGTCGATGTCGGTCAGCTCGCTCAGCAGCTTGCGGCTGTTAGGGCCGGACAGGGTCATGGTGGCCCAGTGGTCGGTGACCGAAGTGAAGTACACCTTCAGCTCTGGCCATTCGGTCTGGTGATACAGCTCCATCCACTGCAACACGCGGGCAGCGCCGCCGGTGGTGGTGGTCATGATGAAGTGGTTGTCGCCGACGCAGGCGGTTACGCCGTCGTCGAAGACCATGCCGTCTTCCTTGCACATCAGGCCGTAGCGGGCCTTGCCCACGTCGAGCTTGGTCCAGGCGTTGGTGTAGATGCGGTTGAGGAATTCGCGCGCGTCCGGGCCCTGGATGTCGATCTTGCCCAGGGTCGAGGCGTCCAGCAGGCCGACGCTGTCGCGCACAGCCTTGCATTCACGCGTGACGGCAGCATGGATGTCTTCGCCGGCTTTCGGGAAGTACCACGGGCGCTTCCACTGGCCGACGTCTTCGAACTCGGCGCCATTCTTCACGTGCCAGGCATGCAGGGCAGTGAAGCGCACGGGCTCGAACAGGTGACCACAGTGACGGCCCGCTACCGCGCCGAAAGTAACCGGCGTGTAGTTGGGGCGGAACATGGTGGTACCCATTTCCGGGATGGTGATGCCGATCGAACGGGCGGCGATGGCCAGGCCGTTGATGTTGCCCAGTTTGCCCTGGTCGGTACCGAAGCCCAGCGCGGTGTAGCGCTTGACGTGCTCGACCGACTCGAAGCCTTCACGGGTGGCCAGCTCGATGCCGGCTGCGGTCACGTCGTTCTGCTGGTCGACGAACTGCTTCGGCCCCTTGGTGCCTTTGTCGTGCGGCACCAGGAACAGTGCCACGGTGGCCTCTTCCTTGCGCGCCACGGTTTTTGGCAGGGTGCCGACAGTGGCCTTGAAACCAGCCTCGGTGGCTGCGCGAACGCCGCCTTCGAAGCCATCGGCAATCACATCGCCCAAGGCATACACGCCGTTGATACCACCGACGCACTCGCGCTTCTGCGGGGCATCGCCCGGCACAAAGCCAAGGATATCGTCACGCCATACCGGGCGACCGCCCAGGTGCGAAGCCAGGTGCACGATCGGGCTGTAACCGCCCGAGGACGCGATCAGGTCGCACTCGAGGACTTCGCCTGGGCTGGTGACTTTGTGCGCCTGCACATCGATCGCCGCCACACGGGCACCGGTAACGTGCTTGCTGCCTTTGGCCTCGACCACGGCGCTGGAGGTGAGGATGCGAATGCCTTTGGCACGCGCTTCTTCAACCAGCGAGCCACGTGGGTTGTGGCGGGCGTCAGCGATGGCGACCACTTGCAGGCCTGCGTCGTGCCAGTCCAGCGCGGCGCAATAGGCGTGGTCGTTGTTGGTCGACAGTACCAGCTTGCGACCCGGCGCCACGCCATAGCGGCGAACATAGGTGGAAACAGCACCGGCCAGCATGTTGCCCGGCACGTCGTTGTTGCCGTACACCAGCGGGCGCTCGTGGGCGCCGGCAGCCAGTACCACGCGCTTGGCGCGAACGCGGTGCACGCGGTGGCGAACCTGGCCGATCGGGGCGCGGTCGCCGAGGTGGTCGGTGAGGCGCTCGTGAATGGTCAGGAAGTTATGGTCGTGGTAGCCGTTGACCGTGGCACGTGGCAGCAGGGTCACTTCCGGCAGGCCTTCCAGCTCTTTGACCACGGCGTTGACCCACTCGGCAGCAGGCTTGCCGTCGAGGGTTTCGCGGGTGTCGAGCAGGCTGCCGCCGAACTCTTCCTGCTCGTCAGCCAGGATCACACGGGCACCGCTGCGCGCAGCGGCCAGTGCGGCAGCCAGGCCAGCAGGGCCGGCGCCCACGATCAGCACGTCGCAGTGCCGGTTCATGTAGTCGTAGCTGTCAGGGTCGTTCTGCAGCGGCGCACGGCCCAGGCCGGCGGCTTTACGGATGTACTTCTCGTAAGTCATCCAGAACGATTTGGGGTACATGAAGGTTTTGTAGTAGAAGCCCGGCGGCATCATGCTGCCGCCTACCTTGCCGAGGATGCCCATGACGTCGTTGTTGACGTTCGGCCAGCCGTTGGTGCTGGTGGCGACAAGGCCCGCGTACAGCGCCTGTTGGGTGGCGCGCACGTTGGGGATCTGGGTAGCTTCGCTGGAGCCGATCTGCAGGATGGCGTTCGGCTCTTCGGTACCGGCGGCGATGATGCCGCGCGGGCGCGAATACTTGAAGCTACGGCCGACAATGTCGACGCCGTTGGCCAGCAACGCGGCGGCCAGGCTGTCACCGGCATAACCCTGGTAGGTCTTGCCGTTGAAGGTGAAGTTCAGGACCTTGCTGCGGTCGATACGGCCGCCGCTGGCGAGGCGATAGGTCTGGCTCATACTTTTTCCCCTTGGCCTTTGACGGTCGACGTGGCGCTGGCGGCTTTGCCGTTGGCGGTCACTTGCGGCTTCTCGCCAATCTTGTAGGTTTCCAGAATTTCGTAGGTCACGGTGTCACGGGTGACGTTGAAGTACTGGCGGCAGCCGGCAACGTGGTCCCACAGTTCATGGTGAATACCGCGTGGGTTGTCACGGTAGAACATGTAGGTACCCCACTCCTCGTCGGAGCAGGCGTTAGGGTCCAGCGGGCGGGCGATATGCGCCTGGCCAGAGGCGTGGAACTCTTCTTCGGAGCGCAGCTCGCCGCAGTGGGGACAGAAAATATGCAACATGACGGTGTCTCCGGTTAGTGGGCGACGGCGGCGGCGCCGTGTTCGTCGATCAGTGCGCCGTTGTAGAAACGGTCCATAGAGAACGGCGCGGCCAGTGGGTGCATTTCGCCCTTGGCCAGGCTCGCGGCGAAGACGTTGCCCGAACCGGGGGTCGCCTTGAAGCCGCCAGTACCCCAACCGCAGTTGAAGAACATGTTCTTGACCGGGGTTTTGGTGATGATCGGGCAGGCGTCCGGCGAGGTATCTACGATGCCGCCCCACTGGCGGTTCATGCGAACACGCGACAGGTTGGGGAACATCTCGACGATGGCCTGCAGGGTGTGCTCGATCACCGGGTACGAACCGCGCTGGCCGTAGCCGACCCAGCCGTCGATACCGGCACCGATCACCAGGTCGCCCTTGTCGGACTGGCTGATGTAGCCGTGTACGGCGTTGGACATGATCACGCTGTCGATGATCGGCTTGATCGGCTCGGATACCAGCGCTTGGAGCGGGTGCGATTCCAGCGGCAGGCGGAAGCCGGCCAGCTTGGCCATGTGCCCGGAGTTACCGGCGGTGACCACGCCGACGCGCTTGGCGCCGATGAAGCCTTTGTTGGTTTCCACGCCGATGACCGCGCCGTTTTCCTTGCGGAAGCCGATCACTTCGGTTTGCTGGATCAGGTCGACGCCCAGGGCGTCGGCAGCGCGGGCGAAGCCCCAGGCCACGGCATCGTGACGGGCAACGCCGCCACGACGCTGTACGGTAGCGCCGAGGATCGGGTAGCGGGTGTTCTTGGAGCAGTCCAGGTACGGGATTTCGGCCGCAACCTGGGCAGTGTTCAGCAGCTCGCCATCCACGCCGTTGAGGCGGTTGGCGCTGACCCGACGCTCGGAGTCACGCATGTCCTGCAGGGTGTGGCACAGGTTGTAAACGCCGCGCTGGGAGAACATCACGTTGTAGTTCAGGTCCTGGGACAGGCCCTCCCACAGCTTCATGGCGTGCTCGTACAGGTGCGCCGACTCGTCCCACAGGTAGTTGGAACGCACGATGGTGGTGTTACGGGCGGTGTTGCCGCCGCCCAGGTAGCCCTTCTCGATCACGGCAACGTTGGTGATGCCGTGCTCTTTGGCCAGGTAGTAGGCCGTGGCCAGGCCATGGCCGCCGCCACCGACGATGACTACGTCGTAAACCTTTTTAGGGGTTGGCGTGCGCCACATCCGCTGCCAGTTTTCGTGGTGGCTGAGGGAGTGCTTGAAAAGGCCGAAGCCCGAGTAACGTTGCATGGTGTGTGACTCCACTCAGCGGTAGACAGGGAAATCTGCGCACAGGGCCGCGACGTTCTTCGCCACATCGGCTTCGACGTCTGCGTCACCGAGGTTGTCGAGGATGTCGCAAATCCAGCCAGCCAATGCCACACACTGAGCGACCTTGAAGCCGCGGGTGGTGACGGCCGGGGTGCCGATACGCAGGCCCGAAGTGACGAACGGCGACTGCGGGTCGTTCGGCACGGCGTTCTTGTTGACGGTGATATGCGCACGACCCAGGGCGGCGTCGGCGTCTTTGCCAGTCAGGCCCTGACGGATCAGGCTGACCAGGAACAGGTGGTTGTCGGTGCCACCGGAAACCACATCGTAGCCACGGTCGATGAACACCTGGGCCATGGCCTGGGCGTTTTCGATCACTTGCTGCTGGTAGGCCTTGAATCCAGGCTCCAGCGCTTCCTTGAAGCACACCGCCTTGGCAGCGATCACGTGCATCAGCGGGCCACCCTGGGCACCCGGGAATACAGCGGCGTTCAGCTTTTTCTCGATCTCTTCGTTCGACTTGGCCAGGATCAGGCCGCCACGCGGCCCGCGCAGGGTCTTGTGGGTGGTGGTGGTGACCACATCGGCGAACGGGATCGGGTTCGGGTACAGACCAGCGGCAACCAGGCCGGCAACGTGGGCCATGTCGACGAACAGCAGTGCGCCCACCTTGTCGGCGATGGCGCGGAAGCGTGGGAAGTCGAGAGTCTTGGAGTAGGCCGAGAAACCGGCAACGATCATTTTCGGCTTGTGCTCGACCGCCAGGCGCTCGACTTCGTCGTAATCGATCAGGCCGGTGTTGGTGTCGATGCCGTACTGGACAGCGTTGTACAGCTTGCCCGAGGACGACACTTTGGCGCCGTGGGTCAGGTGGCCACCGTGGGCCAGGCTCATGCCCAGAATGGTGTCACCGGCTTGCAGCAGGGCCAGGTAGACCGCGCCGTTGGCCGACGAGCCGGAGTGCGGCTGGACGTTTGCGTAATCGGCACCGAACAGCTGCTTGGCGCGCTCGATGGCCAGGGCTTCTACCTTGTCTACGTGCTCGCAGCCACCGTAGTAACGCTTGCCCGGGTAGCCTTCGGCGTACTTGTTGGTCAGGCCGCTGCCTTGGGCCTGCATGACGCGCTTGCTGGTGTAGTTCTCCGAGGCGATCAGCTCGATGTGATCTTCCTGGCGCTGTTCTTCGGCATTCATCGCCGCCAGCAGTGCATCGTCGTAACCCTGGATCTGGTCTTGCTTGCTGAACATTGTGTATCTCCCGGCAGCGATCGTTTTTTGTCGTGGGGCACTGTGGCCCTTTGTGGCGATGTTATGACTGGCGGGGTCAGGTCAGATGCCTGCGCACGCCTTGCAATGGCGCGTTTACGACATTCTCTTTGTGCCACCCATGCGCGCCCCTTCGCGGGCGCGCCCGCTCCCACAGTGATTGGCGTTTGCAGGACCCTTGTGGGAGCGGGCGTGCCCGCGAATAGGCCGGCACAGTCATGAACAGAAATCGCTGCACGGGTTGTATAGGCAAGTGCTGAATCGATGGTTTAGAGTGCTGATCTGCGTCGTTCACAGGACCGTGCCATGACAGACAAGAGCCAACAATTCGCCAGCGACAACTATTCCGGCATCTGCCCCGAAGCCTGGGCGGCGATGGAAAAAGCCAACCGCGGCCACGACCGCGCCTACGGCGACGACCAGTGGACCGAGCGTGCATCGGAGTACTTCCGCAATCTGTTCGAAACCGACTGCGAAGTGTTCTTCGCCTTCAACGGTACCGCGGCCAACTCCCTGGCCCTGGCGTCGCTGTGCCAGAGCTACCACAGCGTGATCTGCTCCGAGACCGCCCACGTCGAAACCGACGAATGCGGTGCGCCGGAGTTTTTCTCCAACGGCTCCAAGCTGCTGACAGCGGCCAGCGTCAACGGCAAGCTGACGCCACAGTCTATTCGTGAAGTGGCGCTCAAACGCCAGGATATCCACTACCCCAAGCCGCGCGTGGTGACCATTACCCAGGCCACCGAAGTCGGCACGGTGTACCGCCCCGACGAGCTGAAGGCGATCAGCGCCACCTGCAAGGAGCTGGGCCTGAACCTGCACATGGACGGCGCACGCTTTACCAACGCCTGTGCTTTCCTGGGCTGCAGCCCGGCCGAACTGACCTGGAAGGCCGGTGTGGATGTGCTGTGCTTTGGCGGCACCAAGAACGGCATGGCGGTGGGCGAGGCAATTCTGTTCTTCAACCGCCAGCTGGCCGAAGACTTCGATTATCGCTGCAAGCAGGCCGGGCAACTGGCGTCGAAAATGCGCTTCCTGTCGGCGCCATGGGTCGGGCTGCTGGAAGATGGCGCCTGGTTACGCCATGGCAACCACGCCAATCATTGCGCGCAGCTGCTGGCATCGTTGGTCAGTGACCTGCCGGGGGTAGAGCTGATGTTCCCGGTTGAGGCCAACGGGGTGTTCCTGCAGATGCCGGAGCACGCCATCGAGGCGCTGCGGGGCAAGGGCTGGCGCTTCTATACCTTCATTGGCAACGGTGGCGCGCGCTTCATGTGCTCGTGGGATACCGAAGAAGCGCGGGTGCGTGAGCTGGCGGCGGATATCCGCGCGATCATTGCTGGCTGAGAGATTGCCGGGAGGGCTTTGCCCTCTATCGCGACACAAGGCCGCTCCCACAGGGGTTATGCATTCGCCTGCAGGTGATGCAATCCTCTGTGGGAGCGGCCTTGTGTCGCGAAAAAGCCGCAAGGCGGCCCCGGCAATCTAAAGCCTGAACCCACCCATCTGGCGCGCCAGGTCATCGGCCAGACCACGCAATGCCTGGCATTCTTCCCGACACCCCTGCACCTCCGCCGCCGTCTCACGCGCCAAATCGGAAATCCCCTGCACCGTCCGGTTGATTTCCTCGGTCACCGCCGACTGCTCCTCGGTAGCCGTGGCCACCTGGTGGTTCATGTCACTGATGTGCTCTACCTGGTCGGTAATCGCGCTCAGCGATGCCCCGGTGCGCTGGCTCGATTCCACGCCACTGCCGGTGGCCTGCTGCCCTGCCTGCATTGAACTCACCGCCGAACCTGCACCTAGCTTCAGGCGCTGGATCATCTGCTGCACTTCGTCGGTGGACAGCTGTGTGCGCCGGGCCAACGTACGTACTTCATCGGCCACCACAGCGAACCCGCGCCCCATCTCCCCTGCCCGCGCAGCCTCGATGGCAGCGTTCAACGCGAGCAGGTTGGTCTGCTCGGAAATGCTGCGGATTACCGCGAGCACTTCATCGACCGAGGCGACTTCGTCGGCCAGCTGGCTAACCGCATCGGCCGCTTTGCCGATGTCGCCCGACATGCCCTCGATGCCACGAATGGATCGTTGCACCACCTCGCGGGCCTGCAACGCCTCGTCTCGTGCCGACTGCGACGCCTGGGCCGCATCGCCGGCATTGCGGGCGATGTCCTGCACGGTCAGGCCCATCTCGTGTACAGCAGTGGCGACCATTTCGGTCATCTCCTGCTGGCGCCCGGAGCGCTCGGCGGTATTGTCCACCACCTGGGTTACCTGCTCCACGGCCCGCCGCAGCCGCTCGGAGGTACTCAACACCTCGCCGATCAGGCTGCGCTGGCTGTCCAGGAAACGGTTGAAACCACGGGCCAGGTCACCCAGCTCATCCTGACGCGAATCGTCCAGCCGATGGCTGAGATCACCCGCTCCCCCGCCAATCTGAACCAATGCGGCGGTAACGCGGCGGATCGGCCGCACCAGGCCACGCGCCAGCAGTACCACCAACAGCAGCGACACCAACGCGACGGCGCCACCGATCAGGCTGGTCAGCCAGACGGCCTGATGCATCTGCGCGTAAATTTCCGACTCTGGCACTTCGGCCACAAGGGTCCAGTTGAGGTCGCGCAGCGGCAGGCCCAGCGCCAGGTAGCGCTCACCGTCACGGCTGAAGCGGATGCTACGCAGGCTCTCGCCTGCGGTCATGACGCCTTTGGCTGCGTCCGCGCCAAGCTGTTCAGCAAGCTGGCGCTTGCCACTGAAGGCAGCATCGGGATGCACCTGGATCAGGCCATCGTTGCGCACCAGGAACACCTTGCCGTGCTCGCCAAAGCTGAAGTCGTGGATCAGCTTCGATAACTCGGTCATGCGCAAGCCCATGCCGGCCACACCCACCAGCTTGCCTTCCTTTTCCACGCGATAGTCGATGAACAGAGCCAGTTCGCCGGTGGCACCATCGATGTCGATGTTGATGAAACGCTCGGCGCCGCTGTCGATGTAACCGTAAAACCACTTGTCCTTGGGGTTGCTGCGGCTGAGGGTGCGGTCCAGGCCGTTCTCGTTGTAGTAGTGGCCGGTTTCAGTCGAGGCGAACAGCGTAGTAAAGGCGTGGTTGCGCTGTTTGGCGGCCGTCAGGTATTCGATGAACTGGGGCGCCTGCGCGGGATCTTCACCGGCAGCCAGCCAGTCGCGCAGCAGAGTGTTACCGGCAATGTCCGCGGCAGCGACCAACGGTTGGCCCAGCATGCGCTCGATGTCGTTGCGGATGGCTTCGATGCTGGCTGGCAGGGCAGTGTCGACCAGGTAGCGGTCGGTGAGGCGGTTGAGCGCCACGGTAAAGATAATGACCACCACCAGGATGCTCGCCAGCAAGGCAGCGCCCATGCTGGTGATCAATTGCAACTGGATGCTCTTACGCCAGATACGCATGCCCCTACTCCCCCGCACATTATTGTTTTGCGGAAAGTGTATACACTTGCGTATCCAGTTAATCCAGTGATCTGAAGCAATCAGATGCACCCTGTAGGAGCGGGTTTCCCCGCGAATGCGGTGTTGAAGGCACTGACGCATTCGCGGGTGAACCCGCTCCTACAGGGGAAGGTGTGCGGTCTTATTGCTCTGCAATGGTCCGCACGATGGCATCCACCGTGGCGTCGATCTGCGCTTGAGTTCGCGCAAGGGTCTGCTGATGCTCTTTCTGCAGTTCGACCTGTTTGGAGCACAGGTTAAGGGCAGCCAGTACCAGCAGTTTGTCACCGATCAAGGTCGGGTACTGACGCTTGGTCTCGTTAAGGGCTTTGTTGAGCATCCGTACCGCCTGGGCCAGGGTTTCTTCCTGGCCTTCGGGCGCCTTGATCGAATAGTCGATGCCGAGAATCGACACGACATTGATCGGCTGCTCTTGCAGTCTCATGCGCCCACAACGCCCGCGCTGGCGCGCTCGACCAGAGCCTGGATGCGTGCTGCGGTAGCGCCGTTCTTCTCTTCCTGTTCCATCAGCGACAGCTGCAGGGTTTCGTTCTCTTCCTTGGCCTGGGCCAGTTCCTGGCCAAGGGCGGTGTTCTGCTCGATGAGTTGAGCGTTTTTCTGCATCAGGTCGCTGACCAGTTGCTCGATTTGATTCAGGGAAGCTTCCAGCATGGGTCTATCTCAGGTTGTTGCGAGGGGCGCACACGATAAAGAAAAGTGCGGCCCATCGCCATTAAATATCGGATTCATAAGGTGTCTGACCCGCAGATTGACAGGGTAATCGACCCCTTGTTCCGACCTGGATCAACCGCCGGTCAGGAAAAGGTTCGCGGTTGCACAATTTTCCCCGGTCCCATTCAAGACTGGCCAGTCACGACCGATAGCCCGGCAAGTCATGTTTTGTCGCTCTTTCCCCACTTGCCTGGATCCTGCTCTCCATGTCCCTACGCAACATGAATATCGCCCCGCGCGCGCTTCTCGGCTTCGCGCTCATCGGCCTGCTGATGCTCGGCCTTGGTATCTTCTCCCTGGTACAAATGGGCAACATCCGCCAGGCGGGCGTTGCCATCGAGCAAGTCAGCGTGCCCAGCATCAAGATCCTCGACGAACTCACCGCGCTGAACCTGCGCATGCGCACGCTTTCCTACCGCCTGCTGCTCAACCGCGAGCCGGCAACCCAACGCGACACCCTCGATCTGCTGGACCAGCGCAACAGCCAGATCGACCGCGCACGCCAGGCCTACCTGCCAATGATCGTTGCCGCCGACGAACAGGCAGCATTCGACCAGTACGGTCAGTTGCTCAACCAGTACCGCCAGCTGGAATCGCGCATGCGCACACTGAGCCAGGCCGATCGCCTGGATGAATTGCGTGACCTGCTCAACCGCGACCTGTTGGCCAACTCGGAGCAGATCAACAAGGTCATGGACACCTTGGTACGCATCAACACTGACCAGACTCGCGCCACCAACGAAAAAGCCGCCAACCAGTATGCCGGCGCTTTCGCCCTGGTGATCGGCCTGCTGGTTGCCGCCACCGTACTGACCTTCGCCTGTGCTTTCCTGCTGACCCGCAGTATCGTCAAGCCGATCGAAGAAGCACTCAAATGCGCCGAGCAAGTCGCCGACGGCGACCTGACCCACGTCATCCGCGCAGAGGGCACCGACGAAGCCGCCCGGCTGTTGCGCGCCATGGCGCGCATGCAGGACAAGCTGCGCGACACCTTGCAGCAGATCGCCGGCTCCGCCACCCAGCTGGCCTCGGCGGCAGAAGAGTTGAATGCCGTCACCGACGAAAGTGCCCGTGGCCTGCAGCAGCAGAACAATGAGATTGAACAGGCCGCCACTGCTGTCACCGAAATGACCAGCGCAGTGGAAGAAGTGGCGCGCAATGCCGTAAGCACATCAGAAGCGTCCAGTGAAGCCAGCCGCTCCACCGGCGACGGTCGTGACCTGGTGATGGAAACCGTGGGTGCGATCGAGCGCATGAGCGGTGATGTGCAGGCTACCGCCAAGCTGATTACTCACCTGGCCGAACAGTCGCGCGACATTGGCAAGGTGTTGGACGTGATCCGTGGCCTGGCCGACCAGACCAACCTGCTGGCGCTCAACGCAGCCATCGAAGCCGCGCGGGCCGGTGAAGCGGGCCGTGGTTTTGCCGTGGTCGCCGATGAAGTGCGGGCACTTGCCCATCGTACACAACAGTCGACCAGCGAAATCGAGCGCATGATCGGCAGCATCCAGGGCGGTACGGAAGAGGCGGTAGAATCGATGCGCACCAGCACCGAACGTGCGGAGTCGACACTGAACATCGCCCGGGGCGCAGGCATGGCACTGGACACCATCGCCGGCGCGGTGGCGCAGATCAACGAGCGCAACCTGGTGATCGCCAGCGCAGCGGAAGAGCAGGCGCAAGTGGCGCGAGAGGTGGACCGTAACCTGGTCAACATCAATGACCTGTCGGCGCAGAGTGCTACCGGGGCGCATCAGACCAGCGCGGCGAGTGCCGAGCTGTCGCGCCTGGCGGTAGACCTCAATGGCCTGGTAGCCCGATTCCGCACCTAGAAGCATTCGCGGGCACGCCCGCTCCCACAAGGTTCACCGCAGTCCTGAAGATAGCGATGACCCTGTGGGAGCGGGCGTGCCCGCGAAGAATCCAGACTGGCCACTGGATCAGTAATCGATCCGCACATCCCCTTTCGGCACGCTGCAGCACGACAGGATGTAACCCTCGGCTTCGTCCTCTTCGGTGATGCCGCCGTTGTGTTCCATCTCCACCTCGCCGCCCAGCTTGAGCACCTTGCAGGTGCCGCAGATACCCATGCCGCAGGCTTTCGGGATCATCAGGCCAACCTTGGCTGCCGCCGCATGCACGGTCTCGCCCGGGGCGATGCGGATGCTCTTCTCGCTGCCGATGAACTCCACCAGATTGAGGTCGGAAACGTCCAGCTCCGGTGCATCGGCCGCCTGCTCGGCGTGCTCCACGGCATCGGCCTTGGCTTCCGCCGGCGTCGCGCCGAACGACTCCTCGTGGTAATTCGCCATGTCGAAGCCGACCGCTTCAAGCATGCGCTTGACCGCCGTCATGTACGGCGTCGGGCCGCAGCAGAACACAACGCGCTCCATGTAGTCCGGCGCAATCAGTTCCATCAGCCGCTGGTTCAGGTAACCGCGGTAACCCGCCCACGGCTCGCCCAGGCCATGCTTTTCGCAAATGATGTGCAGGCTGAAGTTGGGGATGCGCGAAGCCATCTGTTCCAGCTCGCGGTGGTAGATGATGTCTTTCGGCGAACGGGCGCTGTGGACGAACACCATGTCGACGTTGGCATTGGTGTCGTAGAACCAGCGCGCCATCGACATCACTGGGGTAATACCGACACCGCCCGACAGGTACAGCACCTTGCCAGCAGGGAAGTCGATGGCGTTGAACAGGCCCACAGGGCCATGCACCGGCAGCTCGAGGCCTTCGTGCATGGTGTCGTGGAGGAAGTTGGAGACCAGGCCGCCCGGCACGCGCTTGACGGTGATCGAGAAGCTGTAGGGCACTGACGGCGAACTGGAGATGGTGTAGGACCGCATCACGGGCTTGCCTTCGATCTCCAGCTCCAGGGTGACGAACTGCCCCGGCTTGAAGAAGAACATGATCGGCTGGTCGGCCATGAAGCAGAAGGTGCGCACGTCCCAGGTCTCCTGGATGACCTTGACGCAGCGCACGATGTGGCGGCCGTTGGCCCAGGTCTGGGTAGTGACCGGATTGAGGAAGGTATCGGACATGTTCATCTCCAGCGGCCGACTATGGCCCTTTTCATGGCTGCGATAATGCGCAAGCTGAAGACGACGCACATTCCTGCCTGCGACATCGACGTGCTTATCGCGACCAGCCCCGTGGCACAAGGGCTGGCGCGTCGTTATTCAAATCGGCCATGTCGCCCATGGATACGGTTCGCGGCGTCTTCGGACGCACACTCCACGGCAAAAGAACTAGCTGTTTTATCTGAAGCAGCCTTGCGGCACCACAACAACGATTAGCCACCTTTTGCCGGCCGCATACGGCCCCGAGGAATACACGATGGACGTCACCGCAACCCTGAGCCTGGGCGATCCACTTGAACCTGCACGCAAGGCTACCGCCGAGATGCTGCAGACCCGCGAGCGCACCTACTCGCTGCCCCAGCCTTTCTACACCGACGAGCGTCTGTTCCAGATCGACATGCAGGAGATCTTCCATAAAGAATGGCTGATCGCCGGCATGACCTGCGAGATCCCGGCCAAGGGCAACTACATCACCCTGCAGATCGGCAAGAACCCGATCATTGTGGTGCGCGGTGCCGAAGGCAAGGTGCATGCCTTCCACAACGTCTGCCGCCACCGCGGTTCGCGCCTGTGCGTCAGCGAGAAAGGCAAGGTGGCCAAACTGGTGTGCCCATATCACCAGTGGACTTACGAGCTGGACGGCCGCCTGCTGTTCGCCGGCACCGAGATGGGTGCTGACTTCGATATGAACCAGTACGGCCTCAAGCCCGTGAACGTGAAGGTCGCCGGCGGCTACATCTTCATCAGCCTGGCGGAAAACCCGCCTGCCATCGACGAGTTCCTGGCCACGCTGGACCATTACATGGAACCGTACGACATGGAGAACACCAAGGTGGCGGTGCAAACCACCTTGATGGAAAAGGCCAACTGGAAGCTGGTGCTGGAAAACAACCGCGAGTGCTACCACTGCAACGGTTCGCACCCGGAACTGCTGCAAACCCTGCTGGAGTGGGACGACACCAACGACCCGCGCGCCAGCCAGGAATTCAAGGACCACGTGGCCGCCTCCGCTGCAGCCTGGGAAGCCGAGAAGATCCCTTACCTGCACAAGAGCCACGGCCTGCGTAACCGCATCGTACGCATGCCGCTACTCAAGGGCACCGTGTCGATGACCATGGACGGCAAGCAGGCCTGCCAGAAGCTGATGGGTCGCATCAAGAACCCGGACCTTGGCTCGATGCGCATCCTGCACCTGCCGCACTCGTGGAACCACTGCATGGGCGACCACATGATCGTGTTCACCGTGTGGCCGATCAGCGCCCAGGAGACCATGGTCACCACCAAGTGGCTGGTGCACAAAGATGCCGTCGAAGGTGTGGACTACCACCCCGAGAACATGCGCAAGGTGTGGGACGCCACCAACGACCAGGACCGCCGTCTGGCGGAAGAGAACCAGCGTGGGATCAACTCCACGGCGTATCAGCCTGGCCCTTACTCGAAGACTTACGAGTTTGGTGTGGTGAACTTCATTGACTGGTACAGCCAGCGCGTGCTGAACAACCTGGGGGCAGAGCCGGCGCCATACCTGAAGGAAGTGCAGGCGCAGTAGTACCTGATGCACCCGCCATGCTTCGGCAGCAGACCGAAGCATGGCGCTTTCACATCACTGCATCTCAAGGCTGTACTCCCGTACGTATCTCATAAGCCACCGGCTGTATGGGATAGCGCCGCTCGGCAGACGACGTTGCCAATCCGTAAAGCTCATAAGCTGACAAAACTGTGGCGAATGATGCCACCCCAAAATCAACCCAGGCCAACACCTCGGATTCCGGTGTAATCAACCGCGCGGTAGCCGTACCAATACTCAATGAAGCGCTGATGCCTCCAGCGGCCGACACCACCTTATCCGTTACAGACCATCGTGCGACCGCATGCTCAGACGTGCCGTAGGTGAAAACCCCTGAGCGGCTCGCCGGGTAACCACTATTGAGGGCGAAGTCTCGCCCTGTACGGTAGTTCCGGTACATTTTCACGGCACTGATGCCTAGGTTGATCACTCCCGTGACAAGGTTTCTGACTGGCGCGATGATTGCGGGGAAACGACCACTAGGGTCAGCAAAGTTGACAGGGTCACCTTGGCAGTAGGCGTAAGCATTGAGCCCCCCCTTTCCGAACGGGCTTAGCACGTCAGGGCTTATGAAGCGCCTGAGGCTCGGGCAGTAGAAGCGATGGCCATTGCCCAATGGATAACTACCTGTCAACGGATCCAGGTGCTGGCCACAGAAGGCCAGCCCTGATACCGGGACTAGACGCATGCCACCGTACGGCGAGTAGGCGCGCGGCTCGTGATATCCCGCCCCCAAAACCGATTGCTGCTGGTCGATGTCAAGCAGGCATGTCGTCATGGTTATCCACACTACTTGCACGATGTGGACAGGGTAAAGAGCGATCGTGTGCTTGCGTACTGGCAAAAATGCCAGGCCGCATACTGATCATTATTTGATCATATTGACCGAGCCCGCATTATCAATGGGCTACAGCGGAGTTCATACAACTTGTCCACAGAGACACCAACAGACTTTGTGAGCAACCAGGCAATTTTTTGCAATCCGGTTGTGGATAAACGGCTCACGGCCCTGATTATCAAGAATCGGGTAGGATCTGAGCGAAATTGATCATTTTTCGAACAAACCTCTCCACACCTTCAACTACGCAGCCTGCAGCGGTAACCGAACAGATTATCCACAGACCGGCTAACAGCGATTGTGGGCAAAATCAGCAAAATGCTGACATACGCGCAGACGAAGACTGGAAGGTGCATGATCGTTTTTTGATCAAAACCTTGGAGAGCCCGTCACAAAAGGCCTGTAGACATGCACAAACACTTTATCCACACCTTGGCGAACAGATTTGGTGGGCAAAAGCGCTCGGTCAATGCTGAGTATTGAATGAGGGAGCGGCCTTGCCGGGACGCTCCCATAAAGAGACCCCGCTCAGCGCAGGACACCCTCTTCCACCAGCAGCTTGAGGATGGCCTCAGCGCCTTCCTGCGGCGAAACGTCCTTCAGCACCTTGCCACCACCGCCGCTGGCCTTGGCGGTTGCCGCCTTCATGCGGTCGGCGCCACTCTTTGCCTTGATTACCTTCAAACGCTTGGGCCGTGGACGGGCCGGTTGCAGCTCGGCTTCGGCCAACAGTTCATCTTCGACAATGGCCACGTTACGCGCCGCCAATACCCCCCGGCGCGCAGGCCCAAAAGCGCTCTGGCGCGGCTTCGGCGCCGCGTTATCCACAGTCGCCAGCAATGGCAGACGCACCTTCAAGCGACGCCGCTGACCACGCGGCAAAGCCTGCAACACCTGCGCGGTGCCGTTGTCGATCGACTCCACCTCAGCCAACCCGACAATCAGCGGCCAGCCGAGCTTTTCGGCCAGCAGGAACGGCAACATGCCCGATCCCTCGCCAGTCTCGGCCTGGCTGCCGGTCAGCACCAGTTGGGCCCCGGCGTCGCGCAGATAATCGCCCAGCACGCCCAGCACATCGGCCCCGGCCGGTTGCTCCAGCACGTCGAGGTGGTCCAGGCCCATGCCCAGGTAAGCGCGCAAGGCCTCTTCCTGTGGATCGCCCGCATGCACTACCTGCAAGTTATCCCCAGCCAGCAGCAAACCCAACTCCACGGCACGGGCATCCTGCTCGGCGCGGCGGGCGCGGCCAGAGCTGGGGTGGGCACCAATGGAAACCAGGCTGATCACTTTCGTACTCATGCTCGTGCCCTTATGCCGCGTCGCGCTGGCCGCCGCTGCGGTAGTTGTCCACAGCCTCGATCAGCGCCTTGAGAATCGCCGAGCTGTCGCCAATCACCGACAGGTCAGCCCGTTTGATCATGTCGCAGCCTGGATCCATATTGATCGCCACCACCTTGTCGCAGGCACCGATACCCTGCAGGTGCTGGATCGCGCCCGAGATACCCACAGCCACGTAGACACGCGCGGTAACCCAGGTGCCGGTAGCCCCCACCTGGCGGTTACGCGGCATGAAGCCGTCGTCCACCGCCACCCGCGAGGCACCTTCGGTAGCGCCGAGGGCTGCGGTGGCCTTGTGGTACAGGTCCCAGTCCTTGACACCGTTGCCGCCCGAAACGATGAACTCCGCTTCGGCCATGGCAATGGTGGCCGGGTCGACGGCCACCGAGCCAAGGTCTTCGATGCGCGGCAGACTGCGCACCACGCTTGTGGACAACTCCACCGGCAGCGCTTCGTGACGGGTTTCGCTGACCGGCTCGGCGCACTCGGCAGCCGCCAGGATCAGGCGCGGCACGGCGCGTTGCAGGTCTTGCTGGCCGGCGCCCGCGCGGCCGATGCACTGGCCGTCCTTGACCTGCCATACCCGCGTTGCCGGGCGCTCGCCCAGCGCGGCGCCCAAGCGCCGACCCAGTTCACCGCCACCGGTGCGACTGTCGGGCAGCAGCCAGTGGCGCGGTGCGAACTGGTTATCCACAGCCCGCAGGCCCTGCACCAGTTGCTCCGGTGCATAACCTTCAAAGGCCTCGCCTTCGATAACCAGCAGGCGGTCGACACCGGCTGTGGAAAAGTTGCTTTCCTTGTGCTCGTTGAACACCACGGCCAGCACCGCCCCGTCGCTGCCGGCCAGGCTGTGGGCCAGGCCAAGCAGGTCGCGGTCGTGGCTGCTCAGGCGGCCGCCAACCATGTCCGGCACAACGGCAATGTAGAACGCCGGCGCCGCCACCTGGTGCAGTGGCAACTTGACCTCGACTGCTGCCGTGCGCCGCCCGCCCGCGCCGGTGCCCTGCTGGGCGCCGCTGCGGTCGATACGCTTGATGCCGGCCGGGCCGACAAAGCCCGCGGCAATCGCATGTGGGTTCTTGCGGATGATGCCGTTAGGCCCCATCCAGCTGCTCTGTTGCGTCTGCATCGCGGCATGCAGCGGGTGCAGGCGGTTACGGGCGATCCACTCGGCGCGTGGGTCGCGGCGGATAATGTCGCTCATCAGTGCACCTCCGCAGGTTCACGTTTAGCCGTTTGCGGCTTTGGGACAGTGGATGCGTCCTCCTCGATCAGCACGTCGGCCACCAGTTCGGCCAAGTCCTTGATCTGTGGGCGCGGCTCGACCACGCCTTCAAGCATGGCGGTGCACTGCGGGCAACCCACGGCTACCAGCTCGGCCTCGGTCTCACGAATGTCGTCCATGCGCATATCGGGAATACGCTGCTTGCCAGGGATGTCAGTGATCGGCGCACCGCCACCACCGCCGCAGCAACGGGAACGGAAGCCCGAGCGCTGCATCTCGCGCACCTCGATTCCCAGCGCCTTGAGCACTTCGCGCGGCGCTTCGTACTCGCCGTTGTAGCGGCCCAGGTAGCACGGATCGTGGTAGGTGACGCTGCCGCCCTTGTGCTGGCCGAGGTTGAGCTTCTTGGCCGCGATCAGTTCGGCAATGTAGGTGCTGTGGTGCTGCACCTGGTAGTCACCACCCAAGGCGCCGTATTCGTTCTTCAGCACATGGAAGCTGTGCGGATCGCAGGTGACGATGCGCTGGAACTTGTATTTCGCCAAGGTCTGGATGTTGCGCTTGGCCAGTTGCTGGAAGGTCGCCTCATCGCCCAGGCGACGCGCCACGTCGCCGCTGTCGCGCTCTTCCAGGCCGAGTACGGCGAAGTCCACACCCGAGGCTTTCAATACTTTGACAAACGAACGCAAAGTGCGCTGGTTACGCATGTCGAAGGCACCATCACCGACCCAGAACAACACTTCGGTCGCTTTCACTTCGGACAGCAGCCGCAGGTTAAGGTCGGCAGCCCAGTTCATGCGCCCGCCGGGGGCGAAGCCGCCGGGGTTGTCGGTGGCGATCAGGTTGTCCAGCACCTCGGCGCCCTTGTTTGGGGTAGCGCCCTTTTCCAGGGTGAGGTGGCGGCGCATGTCGACGATGGCATCGACGTGCTCGATCATCATCGGGCACTCCTCGACGCAGGCACGGCAGGTGGTGCAGGACCACAGCGTTTCGGCGTCGACCAGGCCATTGACGATCGGCTGGTGTGGATTGCCGCCGTGTTCGCCGATCGGTTTGCCAGGGTACGGGCTACCGGCGAATTGGGCGTCAGTGCCACCGGCAAGGCCGATGACCATGTCCTGGATGAGTTTTTTCGGGTTCAGCGGCTGGCCAGCGGCAAAGGCCGGGCACATGGCTTCACATTTACCGCACTGCACGCAGGCATCGAAGCCCAGCAGCTGGTTCCAGGTGAAGTCCACCGGCTTTTCCACGCCAAGGGGAGCGTTCGGGTCTTCCAGGTCCAGCGGCTTGAGGCCGGTGGAGCGGCCGCCGCCGAAGCGTTCGGCACGGCGGTGCCAGGCCAGGTGCAAGGCACCGGCGAAGGCGTGCTTCATCGGGCCGCCCCAGGTCATGCCAAAGAACAGCTCCGACACACCCCACAGCACGCCCAGGCCCAGAACGGCGACCATCACCCAACCACCGGTGTTGGCCGGCAGGATTCCGGCGACCGGCAGGGTGGCAATGAAGAAGCTCACGGCGAACGCCAGCAAACTTTTCGGCAGGCGCATCCACGGGCCCTTGGACAGGCGAGAGGGCGGGTTCAGGCGGCGTTTGAAGACAAAGATGGCACCGGTGAACATGATCACCGTGGCGATCAGCAGTGCATAGCCGAGGATCTTGCTCTGCAGGCCAAAACCATGCACCAGAATGGCCAGCACAGCAGACAGCACAAAGCCGCCCGCAGTGGCCACGTGGGTCTTGGACATGTATTTGTCGCGCTCAACCACGTGGTGCAGGTCCACCAGGTAGCGGCGCGGCATGGCCAGCAGGCCGCCGATCAGGTTGACCTTGGACGGCCGGCCACGGCGCCACATGCGCACCCGGCGCAAGGCACCGAGCACTGCCAGGCCAAGGGCAGCGAACAGCAGGATGGGTAGAAGGGTGTTCAACATGGGAGACTCCCACAAACAGCTGGATTCTTGCGCCGACCAGAGGGCGAGACTGGCCCCATGTAGGAGCGGGTTTACCCGCGAATGCGTTCGGTCAGGCAACAGTGTTGTCAGTGCTGACGCATTCGCGGGTAAACCCGCTCCTACAGGGATCGCGCCCGATGGCGGCGACTGTTAACGATCAGAAGTCCTTGCACAGGCGCAAGGCGTCGTAGATCGCCGCATGCACGTTGCGCTGGGCCACGCAGTCGCCGATGCGGTACAGCAGGTAGCCTTCGCCCGGCTGGCTCAGGATCGGCTGTGGCTTGATGGCGAACAGCGCCTCCACGTCGATCTGGCCCTTGTTGCGCGAACCTTCCTTGAGCGCGTAGTACAGCTCTTCGTCAGGCCGCACGCCGTTCTCGACCACTACCTGATCGACCACACGCTCTTCCTTGGCGCCGGTGTATTCGTTCTCCAGTACCGCCACCAGCTTGTCGCCTTCGCGGTAGACCTTTTCCAGCATCATGTCGCCGGTCATGATCACTTCTTTGGGGTACATGCTGCGGTAGTAGGTGGGGAAGGTGGTCCCCCCCATGGCCACGCCTGGCTTGATATCGTCGGTGACGATCTCGACCTGGCTGCCTTTGTCAGCGATGAAGTCGGCTACCGACATACCGGTGAATTCGCAGATGGTGTCGTACACCAGCACGTTCTTGCCCGGCGCTACCTTGCCATCGAGCACATCCCAGCTGCTGACCACCAGCCCTTCAGCGGCGCCCCAGTGCTCATTCTGCTCCAGGAACGAGTGCCCACCTACCGCCAGCACGATGACGTCCGGGCGCAGGTCCTGGATGGCAGCCACATCAGCGGCAGTGCCCAGGCGCAAGTCGACTTTCAGGCGAGCCAGTTCAAGCTGGTACCAGCGGGTGATACCGGCAATCTGGTCACGCTGCGGTGCCTTGGCGGCGATGGTGATCTGCCCGCCGATCTGGTCCCTCTTCTCGAACAGGGTCACGTCGTGGCCGCGTTCAGCAGCCACGCGGGCCGCCTCCATGCCGGCAGGGCCGGCACCAACCACCACCACCTTGCGCTTGACGCCGGTGGTCTTCTCGATGATGTGCGGCACACCCATGTATTCACGGGAGGTCGCGGCGTTCTGGATGCACAGCACATCCAGGCCCTGGTACTGGCGGTCGATGCAGTAGTTGGCACCGACGCACTGCTTGATCTGGTCGATCTGGCCCATCTTGATCTTGGCGATCAGGTGCGGGTCGGCCATATGCGCACGGGTCATGCCAACCATGTCCACGTAGCCGCCTTCAAGGATGCGCGTGGCCTGGTTCGGGTCTTTGATGTTCTGCGCGTGCAGCACCGGGACCTTGACCACTTCCTTGATACCGGCTGCCAGGTGCAGGAACGGCTCCGGCGGGTAGCTCATGTTGGGGATGACGTTGGCCAGGGTGTTGTGGGTATCGCAACCCGAGCCGACCACGCCGATGAAGTCGAGCATGCCGGTGGCGTCGTAGTAGGCAGCGATCTGCTTCATGTCCTCGTGGCTGAGGCCATCAGGGTGGAACTCGTCACCACAGATACGCATGCCCACGCAGAAATCGTCACCCACTTCGGCGCGCACAGCTTTCAGTACTTCCAGGCCGAATTTCATGCGGCCTTCAAAGGTACCGCCCCATTCGTCGGTACGTTTGTTGACCCGTGGGCTCCAGAACTGGTCGATCATGTGCTGGTGCACCGCCGACAATTCCACGCCGTCCAGGCCGCCCTCTTTGGCGCGACGCGCAGCCTGCGCGTAGTTGCCGATTACCCGCCAGATCTCTTCGACCTCGATGGTTTTGCAGGTGGCGCGGTGCACAGGTTCGCGAATGCCCGATGGCGACATCAGTGTCGGCCAGTTGAAGCCGTCCCAACGCGAGCGACGGCCCATGTGGGTAATCTGGATCATGATCTTGGCGCCATGCTTGTGCATGGCGTCGGCGAGGTTCTGGAAGTGCGGGATGATGCGGTCGGTCGACAGGTTGACCGAGGCCCACCATTCCTGCGGGCTGTCGATGGCAACCACCGACGAGCCGCCACAGATGGCCAGGCCGATGCCACCCTTGGCCTTCTCTTCGTAGTACTTCACATAGCGGTCGGTCGTCATGCCGCCGTCAGTGGCGTAGACCTCGGCGTGCGCGGTGCTGAGCACACGGTTGCGGATGGTCAGTTTGCCGATCTGAATCGGCTGGAACATTGCTTCGAATGCCATGACGCTATCTCCGGCTTACAACGGCTTTGTAACGAACAGGCCATCTTCGTGGCCTTCTTCCGACCCGCCATAGACCTGTTCGGCCACGGTGCGGATCTTGCTGCCGCGGGCAGCGAGAATCTGGTCCATCGCGCCAGCGAACCAGCCGGTGAACATGTAGTCGACCTTGCGGCCGCACT
This sequence comes from Pseudomonas sp. GLN_2, assembly GCF_043106005.1. Classification (NCBI taxonomy): domain Bacteria; kingdom Pseudomonadati; phylum Pseudomonadota; class Gammaproteobacteria; order Pseudomonadales; family Pseudomonadaceae; genus Pseudomonas; species Pseudomonas sp. GLN_2. The sequence continues at coordinate 39,859 of NZ_JBICMC010000042.1, forward strand.
TGCCATAGACGTACACGAACGCAGAGTGCTTGAGCTTGACGCTGCAGGTACCTTTATCCAGATCGATATCCTGGATCTCGAACAGGCCCCAGCCACGCTGGCTCAGGCGCTTCATGTAGTGCTCGAACACCGCTACGCCTTCCAGGCCATGGCACTCGGCCTCTTTTTCACACCAGTGCCAGGCGGACTTGTAGCCAGCCTTGTAGAGGATTTCGGCATAGGCGTCGGCGCCCAGCACTTCCTCGATGCCCATATGGTTATTGACGAAGAAATGACGAGGCACATACAGCATCGGCAAGGCGTCGCTGGTCCAGACACCGGTCTCGCTGTCGACTTCGATTGGCAATTGCGGGGCGATTTTGGCCATGGAAACTCAACTCCATAAAAATTTTTTGTGGGTGCCCCGGCGTTGCTGGCAGGGGCTATCAGGCTTGGAGAGCGGCTTACTCGCCCCAGACATCCTTGAGGACGTTTACCCAGTTCTCGCCCATGATCTTGCGCACCACACGCTCGGAGTGGCCGCGTTTGAGCAAGGTCTCGGTGAGGTTGGGGAATTCGCCGACAGTGCGAATGCCCAATGGGTTGATGATCTTGCCGAAGTTGGTCAGACGGCGGGCGTAGCCCTTGTCATGGGTCAGGTATTCGAAGAAGTCCTGGCCGTGCCCCTGGGTGAAGTCAGTACCGATACCGATGGCGTCTTCACCGACGATGTTCATGGTGTACTCGATGGCTTCGGCGTAGTCATCGATGGTCGAGTCAATGCCTTTGGCCAGGAACGGCGCGAACATGGTGACGCCAACGAAACCGCCGTGATCGGCGATGAACTTCAGCTCTTCGTCCGACTTGTTGCGCGGGTGCTCTTTCAGGCCCGAGGGCAGGCAGTGCGAGTAGCACACCGGCTTTTTCGATTCGAGGATGACTTCTTCGGAAGTCTTGGAGCCGACGTGGGACAGGTCGCACATGATGCCGACACGGTTCATCTCGGCAACGATCTCGCGACCGAAGCCGGACAGCCCGCCGTCACGCTCGTAGCAGCCGGTGCCCACCAGGTTCTGGGTGTTGTAGCACATCTGCACGATGCCCACGCCCAGCTGCTTGAACACGTCCACATAAGCGATCTGGTCCTCGAACGCATGGGCGTTCTGGAAGCCGAAGAGGATGCCGGTCTTGCCCAGTTCCTTGGCCTTGCGGATGTCGGCGGTGGTGCGCACCGGCATCACCAGGTCGCTGTTGTCGCGGATCAGCTTCTGGCTGGACGCGATGTTGTCGACGGTAGCCTTGAACCCTTCCCAGACCGACACCGTGCAGTTGGCTGCAGTGAGACCGCCTTTGCGCATGTCTTCGAACAGCTCGCGGTTCCATTTGGCGATGATCAGGCCATCGATGACGATGCTGTCGGCGTGTAATTCGGCTGGGCTCATCAGGCTGTCCCCTTTTATAGAGTTGGGTCGCGCCAAACCTTCTGCCGGCGCTTTGAGGCCAGCATATGCCTGTGCCCCGAGGCGCCCCGGTGCAAAAACGACAGGGGGTTTGCCGAAAGCGTCAATGCGCGACAAGAGCGCGTCTGGCGCGTGTTCCGGGGATGAGAGACAGTCTCGATAACGACATTTGCGGCCGGTACATGAACATTTGGTCAGGGAGCTACCACCTGACCTCTGGCTGAGCGAGAATCCCTGCGATTCGACAGCCTGTTGAGGAGAAAACGGATGAAATCAATGGCATGGCTGGTGCTGCTGGCCATCGTGAGCGGGGCCCAGGCCAGTGAGGAAGAAAGCACACCTTGCGACAATGTGGAAACCGACCAGCAAACCTTCGCCTGTGCAGCATTCAACAAGCAGGTCGCCGAGCGTGAGCTGCAGTCGGCCTATGACGACCTGGTCGCGCGCATGCGTGATCAGTTTGGCGACGAGGCTGGCCTGATGTCGCGAATAGAGGCAGCCGAGAAAGTCTGGAGCCAACTGCGCGATGCAGACTGCAAGGTCGAAACCCATGCCGAACAACCCGGCAGCAGGGCCTACCAGATCGCCTGGAACAGCTGCATTGCACAGCGCAGCGATGAGCGAGCCGAGTATTTGCGCAGCCTGGGCTCGCAAAACAGTGACGAGCCGGCACCCGAAGATTGATCAGCACGTGCGAGTGAAGGATCAACTCCAGAGGAACAACATGCCGCTGATGCCCCCTGCGTAATTGCTCGATAGTGCCCCCAGACCACGTGCTCACCATGTGTGTCTTGGAACTCACAACGATCAAGGAATTACAAAGTGGCTGACATCAAAGTTGAAATGGAAAAAATCCGCAAAGAGGGTCAAGAGCGCGTAGCCGCTACCGGCCAGACCATCTGCATCTTCGCTGACAATGTCCCTGCCAACATTGCAGAAGACATCCTGGCCGGCATGCGCTTGATGACCGAACTGGCCAACAAGAAGTTCGACAAGGAGACCCAGCAGCGCGAGTGGTACAACTTCTACAACGATGGCCTGATCAAGTTTGGCTGGACCATGACGGGCGCAGCGCATGCCGAAGATGCCATTGATGAGGACAACCTGACCCTGGCAGAGCTGATTACCAAGTCCGTCACCATCAGCGTCTCCGCGGACCCTCGTCGCGCCGCCTGCGCCAGGCGTGTTCTGCAGATTGTCGTGCAGAAACCGGAAGTCAAGGCGCACCTGGAAAAGCACAGCCACAGCGAATCCGGCAAATCGAGCAACTTCGTGGTCGCCCAGTGCGAAATGACGCCACAAGGCCTGCCCGCGATGCACATGACCAGCTTCCAGGCCAGCTACGACTCGAAAGTGGAGCGTGAAGGCGCCCTGACCCGCAAGGTCGACAAAACCTCTACCCGTGTCTATCGCGCTTCGCAACAAGGCACGTTCAGCGTTCGTCACTTCGACGCTGCACGTGACCTTGTGAATGAGAAGATCAAAGGCGACCTCGGCGCGTTTCTCGCTATCTGATTAGCGAGGCCGGGTACCAGAGCGCGCTGGTACCCGGTTCTGGTCATCTGCATCCATCAAGGAGCAATGCCATATGGCTGATACGAGCCTGGATACCCGAATATTCGAGGAGCGGCTAAGCATCAAGCCTGCGCCCTGGCTGACACTCGATACATGGGAAGATTTGCAGCTATGCCTGCGTTATTCACAAGCAGTGGCCAATGAAAAATACTCGATGGAAACCCAGCCTCAGCAATGGTTCACTGTCGCTCGCGCCACCTTGCAATCATTGAAATTCACCCTGTTCGAACATACTCATAAAACCATCGTGTATGAGCCGCACTTGCTTGCATTAAGCGATGTTTACAGTGGCTATCTCCCCCCGCCCCGCGAGAAAGGACCTTGGTTCAAGAGCCTCGAAGACAATGTTCAAGCCGCTCTGCAATCGGCAGGTACGCGTACCTTCACCGTCATGAACGCCTCTTCACATCTCAGTATCGAAATGGACCATGAAGGGGACCAGGTCCCGGTTGCGATCCTGTTCTATGCCTACTGCATTACCGACCCGGTCGAGCCCACCAGAAAGTTGAACCTGATCTTTGACCATCTGGGTGCACGCTTCAATGCAGCGGGTTTCGCCCCGCTTCGCGAGGACCTCCAAGCAAGGAATCGCGAAAAGCTAAGGGCCATTCTCGAGCGTGAACTGGATTGAAGCTCACTTTGTACCGCTTGGCCGTCGCTCCTCCCGCGGGCACCGTCCAAACCTCAGCTTGTAGCGCCGCGTGAAATAGGATGGCAGTTCAAACCCGCACGCAAGGCTGACTTCAGTCACCGACATGTCGGTCTGGGCCAACAGCTGGCGCGCCTTGTCCAGCCGTAACCCAAGATAGAAACCGCTCGGTGTTGCATCAAGGTGCATGCGAAACAAACGCTCCAGTTGACGCCGTGTCACCTTGATCGCGGCAGCCAGTTCCAGCGTAGTCAGCGGTGGCTCGATATGTTTTTCCATTTCGCCAATGGCATGGACCAGCTTCTTGTTGCTGATGCCATAACGCGCACCGATCTGCATGCGCTGGTGGTCCTGGCGCTGACGGATACGACCCAGCACGAACTGCTCGGACACCTTGACCGCAAGTTCGCTGCCGTGAGACTGGGCAATCAGGTGCAGCATCAAATCGATCGAGGCCGTTCCGCCGGCACAGGTGATACGGCTGCGGTCAATCTCGAACAGCTCCTGGGTGGCTTGAAGGCCTGGATAGCGCTCCTTGAATGCCTCAATCGCCTCCCAATGCAATGTCGCCCGGTAGCCCTCGAGCAGCCCTGCCTCGGCCAGCACCATCGCGCCCGTGTCGATGCCACCGAGCATGACCGCTTCGTGGTTGAGCCGCCGCAACGCATGCAGCAGTTTGGGTGCGACATTGGCCAGTGGCTCAAAGCCCGCAACCACCAGCAGGATGTTGGCCGGCTCCCCCTCCCCCAAGGCGGCATCGGCATTGATCGACATGCCATTGCTCGCCAGCACCGCCTCACCGTCCAGGCTAAGCACCTGCCACCGGTACAACTGCCCACCAAACCGATTAGCCACCCGCAGTGGCTCCACCGCCGAAATGAACCCCATGGCGGAAAAGCCGGGCACCAACAGAAAGGCAATCGTCTCCATCATCCCCTCCTCCACAGAAACTGGTCGCCCCGGTGCTAATTCCTGTCGCTAGCGTGCGCTTGGGCAAGGTAGCGCCAGCGTAGCGTATTCACACGGTCCGCAGAGGCCGCCCTCAATAACAATATGCACTGCCGATGGAGAGCCACCATGCACAGCTTGATCCGCCGCAGCCTGTTGCCCCTTGCCCTGAGCAGCATCGTCGCCACCCCGCTTTTCGCCGCCGAGCCCGCCGCCTGCAAAAACGTGCGCCTTGGCGTGGTCAACTGGACCGACGTCATTGCCACCAGCGCCATGGCCCAGGTACTGCTCGACGGCCTGGGGTACCAGACCAAACAGACCAGTGCCTCGCAACAGATCATCTTCGCCGGCGTACGCGACAAACGCCTGGACATGTTCCTGGGTTACTGGAACCCGATCATGACCCAGACCATCACCCCGTTCGTCGATGCCAACCAGGTCAAGGTGCTGGACAAGCCAAGCCTGGAGGACGCGCGCGCCACCTTGGCCGTGCCGAAATACCTCTACGACAAGGGCCTGAAGACCTTCGCCGACATCCACAAGTTCGAGAAAGAGCTGGGCGGCAAGATTTATGGCATCGAACCGGGTTCCGGCGCCAACACGCAGATCAAAGCGATGATCACCAAGAACCAGTTCGACCTGGGCAAGTTCCAGCTGGTCGAGTCCAGCGAGGCAGGCATGCTCGCCGCCGTCGACCGCGCGGTGCGGCGCAAGGAGGCCGTGGTGTTCTTCGGCTGGGCGCCACACCCGATGAACGTGAACATCGACATGGCCTACCTGGGTGACAGCCAGGATGCGCTCGGCCCTGACGAGGGCCGTGCGACGGTGTGGACGGTGACGGCGCCGGACTATGCCGAACGCTGCCCCAATGCCCACCGCCTGCTGGCCAACCTGAAGTTCAGCGCCGAGGACGAGAGCCGCATGATGCAGCCACTGCTTGACCACAAAGACGCGCTGGAATCGGCCCGCCAGTGGCTCAAGGACCACCCCGAGGACAAGGCGCGCTGGCTTGAGGGTGTGACCACCTTCGATGGCAAGCCGGCTGCGGACAACCTCAAGCTTACCGCCAACTGACAGGGCCCTTTCGCGGGCACGCCCGCTCCCACAGGTACAGCGCCACACTCGGGATTCACATTGATCCTGTGGGAGCGGGCATGCCCGCGAAAAAGCCAACACCGACCTCACAAGGAACTGCACCATGAACCACGACGTCATCATCACCTGCGCCCTCACCGGCGCCGGCGACACCGCCTCGAAAAGCCACCTGGTCCCGGTCACCCCCAAACAGATCGCCGAATCCGCCGTAGAGGCCGCCAAGGCCGGCGCCACCGTGGTCCACTGCCACGTCCGCGACCCGCAGACCGGCCGTTTCAGCCGTGATGTAAACCTCTACCGCGAGGTCATGGAGCGTATCCGCGAAGCCGACGTGGACATCATCGTCAACCTCACCGCTGGCATGGGCGGCGACCTGGAAATCGGCCCGGGTGAAACGCCGCTGGCGTTCGGCCCGGGCACCGACCTGATCGGCCCGCTGGAGCGCCTGGCCCATGTCGAAGCGCTGCTGCCGGAAATCTGCACCCTCGATTGCGGCACCCTCAACTTCGGTGACGGCAACTCGATCTACGTGTCCACCCCGGCCCAAATGCGCGCCGGTGCCAAGCGCATTACCGAACTGGGGGTGAAGGCCGAGCTGGAAATCTTCGACACCGGCCACCTGTGGTTCGCCAAGCAAATGATGAAGGAAGGCCTGCTCGAAGACCCGTTGTTCCAGCTGTGCCTCGGCATCCCGTGGGGCGCACCGGCCGACACCACCACCATGAAGGCCATGGTCGACAACCTGCCTGCCAACGTCACCTGGGCCGGCTTCGGCATCGGCCGCATGCAGATGCCCATGGCCGCGCAGGCCGTGTTGCTCGGCGGCAATGTGCGGGTGGGCCTGGAAGACAACTTGTATCTGGACCGTGGCGTGCTGGCCAGCAATGGCCAACTGGTGGAACGCGCAAGCGAGATCATCACCCGCATGGGTGGCCGCGTGCTCAGCCCGGCAGAAGGCCGGGAAAAAATGAACCTCAAGCGCCGCTGATCCTTTCAACGATCGCAAACGCGCCGAAGACCCTGTGGGAGCGGGCGTGCCCGCGAAGCAGGCAACGCGATGGATGGATGGCACCGGCCGCGCCGGTGTTCGCGGGCATGCCCGCTCCCACAGGGTTGGCATTAACCCTGATGACTGTGTTTTACCCTGAGGACTCGCTATGCCCTTTATCACTGAAATCAAAACCTTCGCCGCCCTGGGTAGCGGCGTGATCGGCAGCGGCTGGGTTGCCCGCGCCCTGGCCCATGGCCTGGACGTGGTGGCCTGGGACCCGGCGCCAGGTGCCGAACAGGCATTGCGCAAACGTATCGCCAACGCCTGGCCGGCACTGGAAAAACAGGGCCTGGCACCCGGCGCATCGCAAGACCGCCTGAAGTTCGTGGCAACCATCGAGGAATGCGTGCGCAATGCCGATTTCATCCAGGAAAGCGCACCAGAGCGCCTGGACCTCAAGCTCGAGCTACACGCAAAAATCAGCGCCGCAGCCAAGCCTGACGCAATCATCGGCTCAAGCACTTCGGGCCTGTTGCCCAGCGAATTCTACGAATCGTCGACTCACCCTGAACGCTGCGTTGTCGGCCACCCGTTCAACCCGGTGTACCTGTTGCCGCTGGTGGAGATCGTCGGCGGCAGCCGCACCTCACCCGAGGCCATTGAAGCTGCCAAAACCATCTACACCGCCCTCGGCATGCGCCCACTGCATGTGCGCAAGGAAGTGCCAGGGTTCATCGCAGACCGCCTGCTCGAAGCGCTCTGGCGCGAGGCCTTGCACCTGGTCAACGACGGCGTTGCCACCACGGGCGAAATCGACGACGCAATCCGCTTCGGCGCAGGCTTGCGCTGGTCGTTCATGGGCACATTCCTTACCTATACCCTGGCCGGTGGCGATGCCGGCATGCGCCACTTCATGTCACAGTTCGGCCCTGCCCTGAAGCTGCCCTGGACCTACCTGCCCGCACCGGAACTGACCGACAAGCTGATCGACGATGTGGTGAGCGGCACTTCCGAGCAACAGGGCGAGCGCAGCATCGCTGCACTGGAGCGCTACCGTGACGACACCCTGCTGGCGGTACTGGAAGCGGTGAAGTCCAGCAAGGCCCGCCACGGCATGTCGTTCAGCGATTAAGGAGACCAAGATGCCTGCTCTGATCACCTACCGCACCTCGGTCCAGGAGGACTGGGTCGATTACAACGGGCACCTTCGCGATGCCTTCTACCTGCTGATCTTCAGCTACGCCACCGATGCTCTGATGGACCGCATCGGCCTGGACGCCGATAGCCGCGGGCAAAGCGGTAACTCGCTGTTCACGCTGGAGGCGCATATCAATTATTTGCTCGAGGTGAAGCTGGGCACCGAGGTGTGGGTGCAGACACAGATCCTCGGCTTTGATCGCAAGCGTCTTCACGTGTATCACAGCCTGCACCGGGCAGGGTTCGACGAGGTACTGGCGGCAAGCGAGCAGATGTTACTGCACGTGGACCTTGCGGGGCCGAAGTCAGCGCCTTTTGGGCACACGACTGTTTGCCGATTGAATCACTTGGTAGAGCAACAGGAGGGGGCACAGGCGCCGCAATATATGGGGCGTACGATAAAACTTCCTGCTTGAATAACCAGAGAACCGGCGCCAGGGTCTCCATAGATACGAAGCACCTTGGCGCCTTCACTCGCAACAATCAGACAGCGTAGAAGCGGGCAATCATAACGATCACTCGTATGACACCCTATGGACTGGCCCTATCAGTCTTCTTGTAAATTCAAACCCCTCTGGTTTACCACCGCCAGAATGCACACTCGTGATGACAAAATCCCCAGAAAAGTTACTTCCCGTATAGCAGCTCCTTACTGTGTATAAAATGTTGGAGAAGCATAATTTTCTCGGGGTCGAACCGCTGTAGAAGTCTTTTACCTGTGCCCCTACGGGATCGACATCATTATCCTTGCATTCCGGATACCATGAGAGCAGCACTTCTTCACCCGGGTTCAATTGAATGGAACAACCCCGGTTCGACCCGTACAACTGCAAACGAACGCGATGAGCAGGGTCCGGATAAAAATTGGCAACAGTGTCCCGATTTTCATTGAAAGTCCGCGCCACATCATTTTTATCTACCGTACCCATAGCAACCCCTTGGTACTGCAACCGCGGGTTTGAATGATAGGGAATGGCACCATGCGACGTTCGCATCTGCGTATGGAAATTTGGCGCCGTATGCTTGTAGCCATAAGCGTAAGGGGATAGGTACTCACTTGGATCCTCATCGTTATGAGAGGCCCCCATGTTATGTCCTAATTCGTGGCCTAACGCACCAAAGCAACTAAAGGACGAGAAAGCGGTCTCCTTGGACGCTGGCGTTTTCGCTATACCGCAGTAAATACTATACGTGGAAAGCATCGATACCAGATCGGCGCGCACTTTTTCACGTTCGATATGAATTTTCGCCCCTAATGGTCTATCGGCTATCATATCATTAAGCTGAGTACTGGGTTCTTTGCCTGTTTCATCGTAGTCAGAGTCGTAAATATTCGACAGCTCGTACACGGCATCGACTTTACTATTGATCAAGTACTGGTTGGCGTTCTGTAACGCCTGCGCCAATTCGATCTTGTAATTCGGAAACATGGCCCTCGACTGCTGCGTTGTAACGAATAGCACCCTAATAGTGCTTTTTGGCGACTGAGACGTACTGAGTGACTTGGTTTTTGCCTGTGCTTGCACAGGAACAGCTATCGGCGCTGCTTCTGGTGGTAATTTTGATTCATCAACCTTGACCAAAACTTGCTGGCCTTTGCCAACCGCCGTTAACCGGTAGAGCTGCCCCTCCACCCGGATATCCCCAACGACCAGGTTGCCGTCGCTCACCAACGAAACCCAGTTGAGCGGATCCATATCGATTTCCGCAGGTGAGGGGTAGAGTTGTCTGCGATTGGAAGGCATATCGCCAACCCACCCTACCATTCCCGAAGCAACATTATCGCTTCTTGACAACTTGAAACTCACCGTTCGGCCGTCAGTCAGCGGCATTGATAGCATCGCCGTATCTTTCGATACAAGCCCAGGCTTGACCTGCACTTCTTTAACTTCAGCGTCTTCTGCCACATTCAACAAAAGCTTCAAATACTGGTCAGTACCCGACTGCCTCTCAAGGGCAGCGCGGTTCTGGTCTGGCTTGATCTGAAACAGCGTATCCGCCGAACTGTCGAGATGGTTTGTAGGGTCCGAAGCTGTGCATCCGCCAAAAAGAAACACAGCACCTAGCAAGCAGAATTTCAATTGTTCCCGGTTCATGTTCATGCTCCAGATATCGGAGCCTTACTGGACCATGGGCATCGATTCCCAACAACTGACATAAATAACAGTTGCAAAAAAATAACCCCGGAAAGCCGTGAGCTACCGGGGCCAAGAGCGAGCAACATCCACTGTGCGTGAGCGAGGGTGACCAAACCCTCTGTACCGTGAATGGCTTCAGTGTGCGTGCTTGCCTGGCAGGGGATTTAGTCGTAAACGACCTGTTCTTAGCCAAAGCAGCCATGGCGGCATTCTGTCCTTGCGAGGCTGTCGCGCACGTCACAGAATCGGTCGTAAATCACAGCAGCACTCTCTTAGCGATAAAAGGGACAACAGCCATGATGCATGCGGATTTGATTGATCAGGACGACCTCGCCGGCCACCTGCGCGCGCGCGGTTTCGATATTCCTGCCGGGGCCAGTGCCGAACAGGCGTGTGAAGCGGTGGTTCGTGGGCTGACCGAGCCCAATGCGCGGGCGCTGAAGGGGATGGTGGAGCAGATGTACACCGGCAGTGCGACGATCCTGCCTGCGGTGCGCCAGGCCATCGACAAGCAACTGTTGCCAGCGTTGGCGCAGTTCAACAAACGCGCGTAATTCATTTACCCAGGGCCGGCCCCTTCGCGGGGCAAGCCCGTTCCCACAGGCCACCTCTGGCTAAGGTTCAGCAGGTGACCTGTGGGAGCGGGCGTGCCCGCGAAGAGGCCGGCGCGGTATCAAAGCCTTACACTGGCAAATGTCGACTCGTTGCGCGCCTGGCTCAGGGCCGCCATCGGCCCGCTGTGCGGCGACAGGGTCATGGCCTGCGGAATCGGCATCATGGCCACCTGCTGCGCGGTGTTGGAGCCCACGCGCTCGTCACGCGGCGGAATACCGAAGTACTCGCGATAGCACTTGGAGAAGTGCGGGGTCGACACGAAACCGCACACCGATGCCACTTCGATGATCGACATCGGCGTCTGCTTCAGCAACTGCCGCGCACGGATCAGGCGCAACTTCAGGTAGTAGCGCGAAGGTGAGCAGTGCAGGTACTTCTGGAAAAGGCGCTCCAGCTGACGCCGCGAAACCGCCACATAGACCGCCAGTTCGTCCAGGTCGATCGGTTCCTCCAGATTGGCCTCCATCAACGCGACGATTTCCTGCAACTTCGGCTGGTTGGTGCCAAGCATGTGCTTGAGCGGCACACGCTGGTGGTCCTGCTCGTTGCGAATACGCTCGTAGACGAACATCTCGGAGATCGCCGCCGACAGCTCGCGGCCGTGATCACGGCTGATCAGGTGCAGCATCATGTCCAGCGGCGCGGTGCCACCGGAGCTGGTGAAGCGGTTGCGGTCAAGGGTGAACAGGCGGGTGCTCATGTTCACCCGCGGGAAGGCTTCCTGCATCGCGGCCAGGCATTCCCAGTGCACGCTGCAATCGAAGCCGTCGAGCAGGCCAGCGCAGGCCAGTGCCCAACTGCCGGTGCACACGGCGCCCAGCCTGCGCGACTGACGGGCCTGGGCTTGCAGCCAGGTGACGTGTTCACGGGTGACGGAACGCTGGATGCCAACACCACCACAGACAATCACGGTGTCGATAGGCGGAGCATTGCTGATGGCGGCATCCGGTGTGATTTGCAGACCATCGCTTGCCCACACTTGGCCGCCATCGATGGTCAGCGTGTGCCAACGATACAGCTCACGGCCAGACAGCTGGTTGGCCATGCGCAGCGGCTCGACCGCCGATGCCAGGGAAATCAGGGTGAAATTGTCCAATAGAAGAAACCCGATGGACTGGGGTGTTGTGCGGTTCTGGGTTGGATTCCCGGAGGTGTACGACGTCATCGCGATTTCTCCTCACACAAATGCAGGGTGTGCCTCAGGCGGGCACTTACTTCTTGTTATGACCCCTCGGTCATTTTCCGGGGGTAGGCTTGCCAATCTCAACGCAAACGCCGTGCCTAAACTTGAACGGCCATCCAAAAAAACCTGAAAACGACGCCTTTATTGGGCATTTCAAGTGCTTGCATCGTGTTGGCCAGTCGTCCAGAACAGGCGAGCTAGCGCGTTGCCTGTAACGGTTGAGCAGTTTAGTGACACGCGCCGCGTGGGTTTCCCAGAAGCGACACCCTTAAGTGTCACCGACAACGCCCACACTGATCGCGACATCCGACGATCGGTAGGCGGGGCGCCCATCACCGCACCATAAAGAGGCATAGGCGGTTGTGTTGCACCTGCATCAGCCTCAAGGGCCTCTTCGCGGGCAAGCCCGCTCCTACAGGGATTGCACAGTTCCTGTAGGAGCGGGCTTGCCCGCGAAGAGGCCCAGAAGGTCAGTTCAGGAAATCAGCACTCGATAGCGCTGACCGCCAGACCGCCGCGCGAGGTCTCTTTGTACTTGTCGTGCATATCGGCGCCGGTATCGCGCATGGTGCGGATTACCTGGTCGAGGGAAATGAAGTGCTCACCATCGCCGCGCAACGCCATCTGCACCGCGTTGATGGCCTTCACCGCAGCAATCGCGTTGCGCTCGATGCAGGGCACTTGCACCAACCCACCAACCGGGTCGCAGGTCAGGCCAAGGTTGTGTTCCAAGGCAATTTCAGCGGCGTTCTCAACCTGTGGCGGGGTGGCGCCGAGCACTTCGGCAAGCCCCGCTGCGGCCATCGCGCAGGCCGAGCCGACTTCCCCCTGGCAGCCCACTTCGGCGCCAGAGATGGAGGCGTTCTTCTTGCACAGGATGCCCACAGCGGCGGCAGCCAGGAAGTAATCGACAACGCTGGACTCATCCACCGCATCGCTGAATCGCATGTAGTAATGCAGTACCGCCGGGATGATGCCTGCCGCGCCGTTGGTAGGCGCAGTCACCATGCGCCCGCCGGCGGCGTTTTCTTCATTGACCGCCAAGGCGAACAGGTTGACCCATTCCATGGCACTCATGGTCGAGCCGATCACGTTGGGCTTGCCGATTTCCTGCAGGCTGCGGTGCAGCTTGGCGGCACGGCGGCGCACGTTCAGCCCGCCGGGTAGCGTGCCCTCGTACTTGAGGCCGTTGTTGACGCATTCCTGCATGGCTTCCCAGAGCTTGTGCAGGCCAGCGCGGATGTCTTCCTCGCTGCGCCAGACCTTCTCGTTGGCCATCATCAATTGCGACACGCTGAGGTCGTTTTGCTTGCACAGGCGCAGCAGTTCGGCGGCGCTGTTGAAGTCGTACGGCAACACTGTCTGGTCAGCATCCAGCACACCGCTGGCGGCTTGGGCTGCATCGACCACAAAGCCGCCACCCACCGAGTAATAGGTGTCGCGGTGCAACTCACCCTGCTCGCCTTCGGCAATCAGGGTCATGGCGTTGGGGTGATACGGCAGGTTCTCGTCCAGCAGCAGCATGTCGCGGGCCCAGATAAACTCGATGGGCAAGCGGCTATCCAGCTGCAGGGTGTTGGTTTCGCGCAGGTCAGCGATACGCGGCACGATCTGGGTCGGGTCAATGGCGTCCGGCCACTCGCCCATCAGGCCCATGATGGTGGCGTTGTCGGTGCCATGACCAATACCGGTGGCCGACAGCGAGCCATACAGGCGCACTTCGATCCGTTTTACACGCTCCAGCTCACCGCGTTCGCGCAGGCCCTGAACGAACAGGGCGCCAGCACGCATGGGGCCGACGGTGTGGGAGCTGGAGGGCCCGACACCGATCTTGAACAGGTCGAACACGCTGATGGCCATTGTCGAATCACCTCTTGCTGGGCTTGTCTCTGCGCGCCATGCGCAGGGCGGGGTAGCTGCTAGGCTCAAACAGCGGGCCGCCTTGAATGCCAGCATCATCGGGCTTTTACCGCCCACCTCGCCGTCTGCAACCGACGTACTTTTGTCCAGCAGCGCCGCGCTGTTCTCAACCAGAAACTGCGCCCACCGCGCCGTTTTCCAGCGGCCTGGTGACGCAAAAATGCGTACGAGGGGGTGGAAAAATCCATAAGCGACATCGCCCATACTGGATACGACCCGTTCCGTACTGGATACGACCCCACCAGTAGGCGATTGCCCGGCGCTGGAGGATTATCGAAAGCGACTCGTAAAGCACGGCCACGCATCCTGCCCTCTGCAGGCCTGGTCGACCGGACCCTCAGAAAGCCCGGCGACCCACGCGAACCCGAAGACAATATCTCAGGAGTCCATCCATGAAAGGTTCACCCTCGCTGTTGCTGGTTGCGTTACTGTCCGCGCCATTGCTGGCCCAAGCAGCCGAACCCGAGCAATGTCAGACTGTGCGCTTCTCCGATGTCGGCTGGACCGACATCACAGTCACGACCGCGACCACCAGCGTTGTGCTCGAAGCCCTGGGTTACAAAACCCACACCACCATGATCTCGGTACCGGTGACCTACAAGTCGCTGGCCACCGGCAAGGACCTGGACGTGTTTCTCGGCAACTGGATGCCGACCATGGAGAACGACATCAAGCAGTACCGCGATGCCGGCACGGTAGAAACCGTGCGCGCCAACCTGGAAAACGCCAAGTACACCCTGGCAGTCCCCCAGGCGCTGTACGACAAGGGCCTGAAGGATTTCAGCGACATACCCAAGTTCAAGAAGGAACTGGACGGCAAGATCTACGGCATCGAACCGGGTAACGACGGCAACCGCACCATCCAGAGCATGATCGACAAGAACGCCTTTGGCTTGAAGGACGCCGGTTTCAAGATCGTGCAGTCCAGCGAGGCGGGCATGCTGTCGCAAGTTGACCGCGCGCAGAAACGCGGCGAGGCATTGGTGTTCCTGGGCTGGGAGCCACACCCGATGAACACCCGCTTCAAGATGCAGTACCTGACCGGCGGGGACGACTTCTTCGGCCCCGACTTCGGCAAGGCGACCGTGCTGACAAACACCCGCAAGGGATATACGCAGGAATGCAGCAACGTTGGCCAACTGCTTAAGAACCTGTCGTTCGAGCTCAAGGATGAAAGCACCATGATGGGCTATGTCCTGGACGACAAGATGAAACCCGAGGCCGCCGCCAAGAAATGGATCAAGGACAACCCAGGGAAGCTGGATGCCTGGCTGGCCGGCGTTACCACCGTGGATGGCAAACCTGGCCTGGAGGCGGTCAAGGCCAAGCTTACGCAATAACGAACTACGCAGTAGCGCTACCTCGGGGCAGGACCGTGCCTGCCCCGGGTTGATTTCAATCTATGCAGGTGGAAGCTCGCTATCATGCTTATCGATCAGAAAATACCCCTGGGCCAGTACATCGCGTCGTTCGTCGAATGGCTGACCCAGAACGGCGCGAATTACTTCGACGCCATCGCGCAAGGCCTGGAGTTCATGATCCATGGCGTCACCAGCGCCCTGACTTTCTTCAACCCGTTCGTGCTTATCGCCCTGTTCGCCGCCCTGGCGCATTTCATACAGCGCAAGTGGGCACTGACCGCATTCGTCGCCCTGTCGTTCCTGCTGATCCTTAACCTGGGTTACTGGCAGGAAACCATGGAGACCCTGGCGCAGGTCACCTTCGCCACAGTGGTATGTGTGGTGATCGGCGTGCCACTGGGCATCCTCGCCGCGCACAAGCCGATGTTCTATACCGCCATGCGCCCGGTGCTCGACCTGATGCAGACGGTGCCCACCTTCGTCTACCTGATCCCAACCCTGACCCTGTTCGGCCTGGGCGTGGTGCCGGGGCTGATCTCCACCGTGGTGTTCGCCATCGCCGCGCCCATTCGCCTGACCTACCTGGGTATCTGCGACGTGCCGCAAGAGTTGATGGACGCCGGCAAGGCCTTTGGCTGCTCGCGTCGTCAGCTGCTTACCCGTATCGAACTGCCGCACGCGATGCCAAGCATCGCTGCCGGTGTCACTCAATGCATCATGCTGTCGCTGTCGATGGTGGTCATTGCCGCCCTGGTTGGCGCTGATGGCCTGGGCAAACCTGTGGTCAACGCACTGAACACCGCCGATATCTCCCTGGGCTTCGAAGCGGGCCTGGCGATCGTGCTGCTGGCAATCATGCTCGACCGTATCTGCAAGCAACCGGAACTGCCGGTAAGGGGTGAGGCATGAGCATCATTCGTTTCGAAGACGTCGACGTCATCTTCTCCAACAAGCCGCGCGAGGCACTGGCGCTGCTGGACCAAGGCCAGACCCGCGAGCAGATCCTCAAGCAGACCGGCCTGGTGGTGGGTGTCGAAAAGGCCAACCTCGATATCAACAAAGGCGAGATCTGCGTGCTGATGGGCTTGTCTGGCTCGGGCAAGTCGAGCCTGCTGCGCTGCATCAACGGCCTCAACACCGTCAGCCGTGGCAAGTTGTTCGTCGAGCACGAAGGCAAGCACATCGACATTGCCAACTGCTCCGCGGCCGAGCTGAAGATGATGCGCACCAAGCGCATTGCCATGGTGTTCCAGAAGTTTGCCCTGATGCCTTGGCTGACGGTGCGCGAGAACATCAGCTTTGGCCTGGAAATGCAGGGTCGCCCGGAAAAGGAACGGCGCAAGCTGGTCGACGAGAAGCTTGAGCTGGTGGGCCTGACCCAGTGGCGCAACAAGAAGCCGGATGAGCTTTCTGGCGGCATGCAGCAGCGCGTGGGCCTGGCCCGGGCGCTGGCGATGGATGCCGACATCTTGCTGATGGACGAACCGTTCTCGGCCCTGGATCCACTGATCCGCCAGGGCCTGCAAGATGAGCTGCTTGGCCTGCAGGCCAAGCTGAGCAAAACCATCGTGTTCGTCAGCCACGACCTGGACGAGGCGCTGAAACTCGGTACCCGCATTGCGATCATGAAAGACGGTCGGATCATCCAGTACAGCAAGCCGGAGGAGATCGTGCTGAACCCGGCCGACGAATACGTGCGCACCTTCGTCGCCCATACCAACCCGCTGAACGTGCTGTGCGGGCGCAGCCTGATGCGCAGCCTGGACAATTGCAAACGGGTCAATGGCTCGGTGTGCCTGGACCCAGGTATCGATTCGTGGCTGGACCTTGGCGAAGGCGGCGCGCTCAAGCGTGCACGCCAGGGCCAGAACGGGCTGGACATGCAGAGATGGGCACCGGGGCAAGATGTGGAGCTGCTGGAACGCAGGCCGACCGTGGTGCACGCTGACATCGGCATGCGTGAGGCACTGCAGATTCGTTATCAAACCGGCAACAAGCTGGTGCTGCAGGATAACGACAGGGTGGTGGGGATACTTGGGGATACCGAGCTTTACCACGCGCTGCTCGGCAAGAACCACGGTTGAGGCAATGGGGGCCGCTTCGCGGCCCTTTCGCGACGCAAGGCCGCTCCCACAAGGCCTGTGCCAGGCTTTAGATGTGGACGGCGACCTTCAGTGCTTCCAGCGCCGGCTCGACCTGGATGCCCAGCACTGCCCCCAGCTCCATTACCCGGGGTTGGTGGGCGGGTTTGCGGTGATGATGTTTCTCGATACCGCGCTAGGCTGAGGCTGAACACCGGCCTGTGGGAGCGGCCTTGTGTCGCGAATGGAGGGCAAAGCCCTCCCGGCAATCTGTCAGCGAACGACGATCCCGCGCGAAGCCATGTAGGCCTTGGCCTCCGGCACTGTGTACTCGCCAAAGTGGAAGATGCTGGCCGCCAACACCGCGCTGGCATGCCCTTCCAGGATGCCGTCTGCCAGGTGCTGCAGGTTACCCACCCCCCCCGAGGCAATCACCGGAATCCCCAGCGCATCACTGATAGCGCGGGTAACGCCCAGGTCGAAGCCGTTCTTCATGCCGTCCTGGTCCATGCTGGTCAGCAAGATCTCGCCAGCGCCCAGGCCTTCCATCTTCTTCGCCCACTCGACCGCATCCAGCCCAGTCGGTTTGCGCCCGCCGTGAGTGAAAATCTCCCAGCGCGGCGCTTCACCTGGCCCGGACACTTTCTTGGCATCGATGGCGACAACGATGCACTGCGAACCGAAACGGTCCGCCGCCTCGCCGACAAACTCTGGGTTGAACACTGCGGCGGTGTTGATCGAGACCTTGTCGGCGCCGGCGTTGAGCAGGTTGCGGATGTCCTGCACGGTCCGCACGCCACCCCCTACCGTCAGCGGGATGAACACCTGGCTGGCCATGCGCTCGACGGTATGCAAAGTGGTGTCGCGGCCATCGACGCTGGCGGTGATGTCGAGAAAGGTGATTTCGTCAGCACCTTGCTCGTCGTAGCGACGGGCGATTTCCACCGGGTCGCCGGCATCACGGATGTTCTCGAACTTGACGCCCTTGACCACCCGGCCGTTGTCCACGTCCAGGCAAGGGATAATGCGCTTGGCCAGTGCCATGGTTCAGTCCTCAGCCTTGGTAGTTGTCACAGAAGGCCTGGGCCTCAGCGACATCCAGGGTGCCTTCGTAGATGGCACGGCCGGTGATGGCGCCGATGATGCCCGGGGCCTTGGCGTCCAGCAGCGCCTTGATGTCGCCCAGGTTGTGAATGCCGCCCGAGGCGATCACCGGGATACGGGTGGCTTCAGCCAGTGCCTTGGTGAAGGGCACGTTGCAGCCCTGCATCATGCCGTCCTTGGCGATGTCGGTGTAGACGATCGCCGATACGCCATCGGCCTCGAAACGCTTGGCCAGGTCGATGACCTGCACCGAGCTCACTTCGGCCCAACCGTCGGTGGCGACGAAACCGTCCTTGGCGTCCAGGCCGACGATGACCTTGCCCGGGAAAGCTTTGCACGCTTGAGCAACGAACTCGGGCTGCTTGACGGCCTTGGTGCCGATGATCACGTAGCTGACGCCAGCCTTGACGTAGTGTTCGATGGTTTCCAGCGAACGGATACCGCCGCCGATCTGGATCGGCAGGTTCGGGTAGCGCTTGGCGATGGCGGTAACCACTTCACCATTGACCGGCTGGCCTTCGAAGGCGCCGTTGAGGTCGACCAGGTGCAGGCGGCGGCAGCCACCCTCGACCCACTTGGCAGCCATGCTCACCGGGTCGTCGGAAAATACCGTGGAGTCTTCCATGCGGCCCTGGCGCAGGCGCACGCAAGCACCGTCCTTCAGATCGATAGCGGGGATAATCAGCATCTTGGGAACCTGTCTATTTGTTGGGTTTCAGGGCTTCTCGAGTGCCCACAGGTCGCTTTCGATGCTCTCGAACCGCTCCTTGAGGTGCAGCTGAACATCGGCAATCGCCCTGTTGTAGTAATGGGGTGCAATCTCTTTGCTGAACAGCTCGAGGACCTCGGCCACCTCGAACGACCCCAACTGCAGCTCGAAGCGGTCTTCGAGAAAACGCTTCAAGGTGTCGAGCGCTTCGCGCTCCTGCTCGGGGGCCAGGGTGATGGTCGGGGCCTTGGTCTTCGACCTGCTCATTTACCAGCGCCCGTCCCAGGCGATGAAGTTCTGCAGCAGCTGCAGGCCATGGGTATGGCTCTTCTCCGGGTGGAACTGCACGGCAAAACGCGAACCGTCGGCCAGCGCTGCGGCGAAGTCGACGCCATAGTGACCGCGTCCCACCACCTGGCCCGGCTTGCCGGCATTGATGTAGTAGCTGTGCACGAAGTAGAAACGTGCGCGGTCAGGGATGTCGTGCCACAGCGGGTGGTCGATGGTCTGGCTGACTTCGTTCCAGCCCATGTGCGGCACCTTCAGGTGCTCGCCCTCTTCTTGCAGGTCTTTGCCGAAAAAGCGCACCTGGCCAGGGAACAGCCCAATGCAGTCGACGCCGGTGTTTTCCTCACTGTGCTCGAGCAGCGCCTGCATACCGACGCAGATGCCGAGGAACGGGCGGTCCTGGCTGACTTCGCGCACCAGGCTGTCGAAGCCCAGACGGCGGATTTCGGCCATGCAGTCGCGAATCGCGCCCACGCCCGGGAACACCACACGGTCGGCCTCGCGGATCACTGAGGCATCGCTGGTCACCAGCACTTTACCGGCACCTACGTGCTCAAGCGCCTTGGCCACCGAGTGCAGGTTACCCATGCCATAGTCGATTACGGCTACCGTTTGCATTTACAGGCACCCTTTGGTGGAAGGCATCTGCCCGGCCATACGCTCGTCGAGGGTGATGGCCATGCGCAGGGCACGGCCGAACGCCTTGAATACGGTTTCGATCTGGTGGTGGGTGTTGTGGCCACGCAGGTTGTCGATGTGCAGGGTTACCAGGGCGTGGTTGACGAAGCCCTGGAAAAACTCCTGGAACAGGTCGACATCGAAGCCGCCAACGCTTGCACGGGTATACGGCACGTGCATCTGCAGGCCTGGGCGGCCAGAGAAGTCGATGACCACGCGTGACAGCGCTTCGTCCAGCGGCACGTAGGCGTGGCCGTAGCGGAAGATACCTTTCTTGTCACCGATAGCTTGGGCGAATGCCATGCCCAGGGTGATGCCGACGTCTTCGACGGTATGGTGATCGTCGATATGCGTGTCACCCTTGCACTCGATATCCAGATCGATCAGCCCATGGCGGGCGATCTGGTCCAGCATGTGTTCAAGGAAAGGCACACCGATATCGAATCGGGCCTTGCCACTGCCATCGAGGTTGATCGAGCACTTGACCTGGGTTTCCAGGGTATTGCGCTCGACGGAAGCCTTACGTTCGACCATCACCAGCTCCGCAAAATCATTGGGCGAAAAGGGTTTCATTATAGGCCCAGAACGCGCCAGCTTGAAACGCGGATGACATATGGCAAGGCCAGGTTTTACGCTGGCTGGATGCTGCTACAGGTCTATACAACTGCGTAATGGGGGCTGCTTTGCAGCCCATCTCGACACAAGGCCGCTCCCACAGG